>CAZKUS010000284.1:0-3163 GCA_964556025.1 uncultured Clostridia bacterium
CCATAAACATGTAGGATATCGCCGTACCATACTAAAATTAAATTTAATATACCGAATCCGAATAGAGCTAACATTCTCCGTTTAAATAGTTTTTTGGAATTTAAACCTTTTTCTTCAGCCCTTGAAATAAAAATATAAAACCCTAATCCGAATAGAAACGAAAAGATTGTATAAAATTTACCTTCTGCGAATAACTGAATGAGTACAGCTGATAAACGATCAATAGCTGTTCCTAAATGAAGCGGGTTGGTTAAAGGTGTAACACCCTGTAAATGTGCTGGCAGTGTATAATTAAAAGCTACTACGTTTACTAATAAAACACCGAATAATGCAAAACCCCGGATGATGTCAATCTCGCTGATCCTATCTTTCGCAGATATGGGCGTGTGACCTGATAGTGATATTTTGTTCATAAAAAATTACCTCCTTGAACTTTTATTAAGTCAATTATAATAAGGGGGGAGGTAATATGAGTAGTGACCCTAGTCATATGTTAGGTCATATTTTATTTTAAAACCCTAATTTTTGGAGATGAAGGACTGCATTCGTTCTTTCTCTGACTCCGAGCTTGCTGTAAATATTGGTGATGTAATTTTTTACGGTACCCTGGGTAATGAATAGTTTTTCAGCTATGTCCTTGTTTGAAAGACCTGCTACCATTAATTCGGCAATTTTTATTTCCCTTTGGGTTAGTTTCTCGTATAAACCTGCAGTTTTATTATCTTCCGGGAAGTTTTTTTGTTGAGACTTATCTTTGGTATCTAGCACTGCTTGCTTTTGGTTATTGTTATTTATTTTCCCTATAAGTTTGGCGGCAATAGAAGTAGGGATCATTAGATTATTATTATAAGCATCTCGTATTGAACTTATGAGCTTATCGCCATCTATGTCTTTTAATAGATAACCACTTGCCCCATAAGAAAGGGCATCAGCAATATACTCATCATGATCAAAGGTTGTTAGGATAATTATTTTAACTTCTGGATACTGGTTTTTGATTTTCTTGGTACATTCAACACCATCCATTTTAGGCATTCTAACATCCATCAGTATAATATTGGGAGAAAGTTTTTCAGTGGCTTCTAGAGCTGTCTTGCCATTTTCACAAACCGCTACAACTTCCATATCATCTTCTAAATCAATGATTGTTTTTAAGCCGTCTGCAAGGATAGTTTGGTCATCGACTATCATTACTTTAATTTTATTCACAATTCTCACCCTCTTCTACTGGGATTTCAATAGAAAGTACAAAACCTCCATTGGGTTTGGAATTTGCTGTAAGGCTGCCCCCTAATTCTTCTACTCTATCTTTCATAAAATTGAGGCCAAAACCCATATCTGTACCTGTACCTGTACATGTATCTGAATCTTTACTTTCCGTACCGTTATCTTCTAGGTTAAAATAAACACATCCCTGATCTTCAGTTAAATTGAATTTAAAATAGGTGCTATTGCCATGTTTAATGCCGTTTGTCAGTCCTTCCTGCAGGGCCCTCAAAATTACTTTCTGTTTGGTTTGACTGATCCGATTTGAAACTGAAATATGGCTATCAACATTTATGTCTGTTTGCTGTTTAGTCTCTTTAATCAGGTTGCTTACAGTGTTTTTGAAGTCAATAATTTCATCATGATCTTTAATATCTCTAATAGAATTTTTAATGTCATTCAAACCTTTTCTGACTTGTTCCTGGGCAAGGGATAGCTTTTCTTTAGACAATTCTGGATCTTTATCTATTAGTCGCTTGACAGCTTCATTCCCAACCAGTACCGTCGTCAGGGTGTGGCCTACGGTGTCATGAATATCATGGGCAATCCTGTTTCTTTCCTTGATTACAGCCATGTTTTCTAGCTGCTTTTGGCTTTCTTCTAATTTTTTGTTTTTATACTCTAACTCTTTCAAAGTTTCATTAATAAAATTCCTTTGATTAACCTGATGTTTGACTAAATAAGTAATTAAAAACACAAAGATAAAGCCGATACCATTTAATAAACCTGTTAACAGAATTTTATTGATAGTAATTTCAGGCCAGTGGGCTAACCCAACATTTGTTAAGAAAGCCACAAAGATTAGTAAAGAAAGGGTTAATGAATATTTTATAGGAAAATATAGCACAACATCAGCGATTAGAATGAAATAATAAATTTGAGAAGCACCAGACTGATCAAAGTACATAATGATAGTTACAATGACAATTTCAAAAAGGATTAAGGGGACTTCGTATTTATGAATAACCTGGATTTTGTCAGATACAGTATAACTACGTACTAAAAATGAACTTGCTAATAAAAATGATAGTATTAAAATTTCTATCTGATGTCCTGGACTTTGGGTTATAGTACCCACAAAAGCAAATAGAAAACCTATTAATGTTAAAATATCTGAAATGTTTTTGGTTCTCTGATCCAAATTAACCACTCCTCTAATAGTCAATTCGCCTAGTGTTAATTGATATCCTTTTATTCTTGAATTTTCTTTTTTGACTATAGCATGTAGTTGAAAATAATAGTGACTAGAGTCACTAACCGAATAGTAGTTAATATATTATAATACAGTTACAGTTTAAAATAAAACCGAGGTGATCAAAATGAATAGAACCGTAATTGGAATTATGTTGGTTGTTTTAGGAGTTTTATTTTTATTAGGGAATCTAGGGTTTCTGTCAGGAGCATTGGTGATGTTATTAGTTGGTGGAGGATTTTTGTTTTTCTATTATAGTTCTGGAAAGAAAGCCTCTAACCGTAAATTAGGATTATTGATCCCAGGTGCGATTCTAATTATGATCAGTATTTATAATTTTTTGGTAGAAAGTCTCCGGATCGATTATGTAGAGGGCTATTTATTTTTTATAATGTTAGCTGTTGCTTTTGTAGCGATATATTTTATCCATACAAGACATTTAAAGGAGTTAACTAAAGGGAAAAGAACATGGCCTCTTTATCCGGCCCTAGGTTTATTTGTGTTTGGGATATTAATTCTCTTTGAAAGACAGTTAGAATCAGAAACTGTTAGTGTAATCTTGACTAACATATTTCCCATTTTATTAATTATTGCAGGAATTATCATTGTGATCAAGACTCGCAAAAAATAATGTAAATAGATAAGTTGACAAAGGTTACGAAAAAACTACCATCAAAGATATAATTAATAACATGGGTGTTTCTA
>CAZKUS010000285.1:0-3156 GCA_964556025.1 uncultured Clostridia bacterium
CTTCCGAAGGGATAAACATTGAATAAATACAACTCCACCCAAGGATAAACAAAGATGAAGAAACTGCTAATATTCCTATTCCAATAGGCCATAATGAATAACTAATAAAAATTAAAAAAGTATTTACAACAAAGGTGGTAATCAAACCAGTTAGCATTAACTTTCTCCAAAGGTAGATATTCTTTAAGAATATTCCTCCAATAATAAAAGAAATAGCATGGAAAAAAAGAAAAATTAGAGGTAAGTTATATCCGACTAGCGAGTATTCTGCAATAAAAGTTAACAAGACAGGGCCATAGAATGGGAAAGACAACAGCCAACCAAAATAAACCCCAAAAGAAAGTACTATCATATTTTGGTATGTATTATTTGGCATGCCATGACCCCCGTTCAAGTTACCGGAAAAGTTCGCTTAATAATATTATAGCATGAAATATTATTTCATACCTGATGTTCTTTTAATTTTGGCTATTTTATTGCTATCAACAACAGAGTATAACAGCGCCAATCAAAAAATAATTTTGTTCCAGGTAGGGGAGGGAGCCAAATTGAAAATTAACTTGCGTTCCATAATCATTTTATTGCAACGTAATCATAATTCCTTGTTCGAAATCCATGGCCTTCTCCCTTTAATTTTTCTTAGTTTACATAAGATTTATTATAGGACGTTTTACAAAAAAGCTCATAAATAACCATAAAAACAGCCTGCCGCGCCATCATTATATATTGCAGCAGGCTCAAATTTTTATCCCATTTTCAAACTCAGTACTTAATATTAAATTATTTTTTTGGTATCTTTAGTTGTTCTCCAGTTTTAATTTCTGCAGTTTCTAAATCATTATATTCTCTTATTTCATGAATGAAGTTACGAGGATCTTCTTGCTCTGGAATATATTTTTCTGCAATTTCCCATAAGGTTTGTCCTTCCATTACAGTTATTTCATGATATTCTAGGTTGTTATTTTCAATATTTCCATTAAGTTGATTACTAGTAGCATCTTGCCCATCCATATTAGCTATTACTGTAGTTGTAAAAACACTGTTAACTATGAAACCATAAATTATAAATATAACGAGTATAGCTATTAAAGCAATTAGTAGTTGTTTCCATTTAATATGTATTTTCTTTCTGTTTTGATTAAAATCCGGTATATGATAGTACGATTTGGAAACTGTCATACAATCACCCCTTTCCCGAACTAATGTTCGATTTAACTATATTATACCAAACTACTGTTCGATGTCAATATAATATTTATTAGAACATATGTTTTGACTTTCAATTTTTATGATGATATACTAAATACAACAAATCCAAAGAAGACCTTTTTAACGGATTATATCTCAAGCTAGCTTAGATAAGAAATATTAAAAAACATTTATCACCTGTTTTATTATAATTATTAAGGGGTGAATTATCTTATGAGAAAAAAATCTAATAAACCCATGCAAATATATGATTTTATTATCAATTATGCTTCAAAAAATGGCTATCCTCCATCAGTCAGGGAAATTTGTGAAGGAGTCGGGCTCAATTCTACTTCTACTGTTCATCTTCATTTGTCTACATTAGAAAAAGACGGCTATATTAGGCGCAATTCTGCAAGACCACGCGCAATAGAAATTCTGGATCACAGTAAATGGACTTTTTCTACTAATGATATAAATAATTCTACTACTGATAATGATCAAAAATTTGTAGACCCATCATTGCACAATAATGCTATAAACATTCCTTTAGTTGGACAAGTAACTGCAGGTGAGCCAATTTTGGCTGAGGAAAATATTTTAGAATACTTCCCTGTCCCCAAACAATTCAGCTCTGGTAAAGAATTGTTCATGCTTCAAATTAAAGGTGATAGTATGATAGATGCTGGAATATACGACTCTGATCTGGTGATAGTTAACAAACAAGAGATAGCTGATAACGGAGAAATTGTAGTAGCATTATTAGAAGAAGAGGCTACTGTTAAAAGATTTTATAAGGAAAATGATAAGATTCGGTTACAACCAGAAAACCAAGTATATGCCCCTATATATTCTAGGAATGTACAAATCATCGGTAAGGTCATAGGACTTTTTAGAAGTTTTGTTGATAAACTTTAATTAAACATAACTTATGTTCTATAACAACAAAAATAGCCCTGAAATGAAGTTATCAATCTAACTCATTTCAGGGCTATTTTATAAGTCTTAACTTATCGGCACAGCCTGATTTATCCTATTTATATCCTTTTTATGAGGTTGAAATCACATTATTAGCTGCTATAATTGTCCCCAAAATAGCATGAGCAAATGTAAGTCCTCCCTGCTGATAAACTCGATAGGGGGGTCTGAGAGGGGCATCTGCACTCAATTCTAATGATGCTCCTTGAATAAAAGTTCCTGCCGCCATAATTACTGGACATTCATAACCAGGCATATCATCCGGTACCGGTTCTACCTGGCTATCTACTACTCCTGATTTCTGGATTCCTTTTACAAATTCTATTAATTGCTTGTCACTATTCAAACATATCTCCTGTATTATATCTCCTCTAGTTTCATCCACTCCAGGTGATACTTGAACCCCTAATTCAGCAAATAGACCTGCACTGTAAATGGCACCTTTAACCGCTGCAGCCACTGCAGTCGGTGCATAATATGTACCTTGTAAAAATAGGCGAGTAAATTCTTCTGGAGTAGCTCCCATATCTCTTCCAAGGCCAGGTGCAGTTAGTGTTTCTGCTACCATCTCTACTAGATCACTTTTTCCAGCCACATACCCTCCTCTAGGAGCTAGTCCTCCTCCTGGATTTTTGATTAACGACCCAGCTAATAAATCTACTCCTATTTCACCAGGCTCAGTATCTTCAACATATTCGCCATAGCAATTATCTAAAAAAATTATAGTTTCTGGAGAATTATAGCGTATAATATTAATAATTTTGCTTAATTCAACTTTAGTTAAAGTTTTTCTGCTGCTATAACCTCTAGATTTTTGGATCAGTGCAACTCGAGGCTTATAGGTTTGAAGTTTTTCTTTTATTTCCTCGTAATTCACTTCTCCCTGTTCTGTCATAGCAACTTCCCCGTATTTAATTCCTAAGTCTATTAAAGATTTTTTTCTGTTATTAATAGAGCTGGTTGTTTGTTGAAATTGTCCCTCGTGAATTG
>CAZKUS010000286.1:0-3141 GCA_964556025.1 uncultured Clostridia bacterium
AGTTACAACTGGTTCCATCACGATCACTGTATACAACCAGTTATAAAGTTCGTAATCAACGAAGGGTAAGGTTATAACTATATAAGAGAGCTTTATTGTTATACAGAAAATAATAATCACTTTCTTAATAAGTGTCAACAAAATTTACCTCCTGATAACATAACAGAACTAACCAGTTGTTTCAATATCTCTCTTCAATATATGAGTTAAACTTGCATCACATTACTTATACTAAAGCTGAGTTAAAAATTAAATGTTAGTATTTTATTACTATTAATTATAGAATATAAGTGTTTTTACATCGAATAGTTTTCTAACAGCACAAAAAGAGCTGGATATAGTTCCAGCTCTTTAAATAAATCCACTACATTTGTGGGGATTTATGTTAAAAATCGTATCGGTTACAATACCTCATCTAAAGGAGTATATTCTAGATCAAGTGAATCGGCAACTGGCTTATAAGTCAATTTTCCTTTTGCAGTATTAACTCCATCAGTCAAAATTTTGTTTTCTTCAATTGCACGTTTCCAACCTTTATTTGCTAATTGTATAGCATAAGGTAAAGTAACATTTGTCAGAGCTATCGTTGAAGTTCTTGGTACAGAACCAGGCATATTAGCAACTGCATAATGGATTATTCCGTGCTTCTCATATACGGGGTCATCGTGAGTAGTAACTCTGTCAATTGTTTCTATGGAACCACCTTGATCTATAGCTACATCGACAACCACAGATCCTTCTGACATTTGTTTGATCATATCTTCAGTCACTAATTTAGGAGCTTTAGCCCCAGGAACTAATACTGCTCCTATAACCAGATCACTTTCTTTAACACATTCTTCAATATTTAAACTATTACTCATAATTGTACCTAAACGATTATAGAATAGATCATCTAAGTATCTAAGTCTTGCCGGGTCTATATCTAATATAGTTACATCTGCTCCCATTCCTAATGCTATCTTGGCTGCATTAGTACCAACAATTCCTCCGCCGATAACTGATACTTTAGCTGGCTTTGTTCCTGGTACACCGCCCATTAAGACACCTTTACCGCCATTGATTTTTTCTAAAAATTTTGTTCCATTTTGTGTTGCCATTCTTCCAGCTACTTCACTCATAGGAGTAAGTAGTGGTAGCGAACCATCATCTGCTGTTATGGTTTCATAAGCGATACCAACAACGTTTCTCTCCATAAGCTTTTTAGTTAATTCAGGTTCAGCAGCTAAGTGAAGAAAGGTAAAAATTACTTGATCTTCTTTCATTAAATCGTATTCAGGTGGTAAAGGTTCCTTAACTTTCATGATCATTTCCGCTTTGTCGTAAACTTCTTTAGCAGAGTCGATTATTTCAGCACCAGCTTGTACATAAGCTTCATCGTAGAAACCACTACCTGTGCCTGCGTTGGTTTCTACCATCACTTGATGTCCTTGTTGTACTAATGATTTCGCACCTGCTGGAGTCAAAGCAATTCGGTTTTCATTAGGTTTAATTTCCTTTGGTACACCAATTAACATATATGATTCCCCCTTTAGTTTGTTAAGTGATTCACTTCTCTATGTAGCAATTTAAGACTAACATATATTCATAATTCTGCCAACTCTTTTTTAAAAATATTCTAATAAAAGCCTCATGAAAGTTGGGCTTATATAAGCTTCAATCAAAGAGCCTGCAACAAAACCTATTCCTATGATAATAAACAACAAAGTATAATTCATAAGTTCTGGTAAAATAGAAATAGATTTACTTTTAACTTGGTTTTTAATTAGTAATAGTGAAAACGAAATTGATGCTACAGATACCATGAAAAAGCACGGTATGAATAAAATATTGTGTGGTAAAATTGCTAGCAAAGTCAAAAGTACTCCTTTGATAGCGGTACTATCAATAAGAAATCCCACAGTAAATCCGAAAGAAAGTCCTCTAAAGAAAACTAAGGTCACAATCACTGGAATTCCTACCATTGTGATTCCTAGTATCCAAATTAATCCCAGTAATAATGAATTGTAACTTAAACTAGATAAAAAAACATTGTAATATTCAATTGATTGTTGTTCGGAGATTACAGTAATAAAATTATCAAGATAGTTTGACAAACTATTAAGTTGCTCTTGAGGTAATTGATTGACAGTTACAATTCCAGTTATAGTACCTAGTGCGAATAAAAAACTTATCAGTAAGAATAAAACTAGATTATACCTGATGTACAAATACAAAATGTTTTTGATAGTCTGCAATATTACTCCGCCCCCTAAACAAGCTTAGATATTCCCTATATTGTATGCGGCTTGTTAGAGGGTTATCACTATTGACCTATGATCAAGTTACCACACGTCCATAATAACCACCACCCCCAGGTACAATAGAAAGTTCACCTGTTCTACTTTTTAAAATAAGATCTGCAATTTTGGGAGAGACAAGTTGAATTAATTCATCATAAGTACTTTGATGAATAACTTTCATTTCAGAGCCGATACTTTCTATTAGCGTCCAATATGTACTGTCACCGATACCTGGTAGATCTGACAAGGGAACCTGATAGATGTAGTTGTCAAATCTCCCCCCCGGATGGTTTGATGCATTTATATCACAATTATCAGCTAACCAAGAAATGCGATCCAATACTCCCACAACTATTTTTTGAGAACCGCAGTAAGGACATGTGTGAACTGGTGGAGGATATTCTGAAATATTTTTCATACACTTATTACAAAAACTGCGGTAATATTTACCCAATTGTGGGTGTAAACCATAATTTACAATCTTGGTACCGTTATCTAATAAAACATTTTTTATTTCGTGAAAATTAAGGTGATTTAAAAATAATCGATTATATTCTCTTCCTATTTTTGGCATGGAATGGGCATCGGAGTTAGACAAAGTAGTCATAGTATCGATTTTAGGAATATAACCAGCTAGAAATTTATCAGCACTTAGACCTAATTCAATAGTTTTAAAATTTATGTTTTGCTCAGACAATTCATCAAAAGAAGATATACATGATCCCAATAAGCTTTTAAAAGGAGTGAAAGCATGTGCCGGTAATAACAACCCGTTCAACTCATTAACTTGATTATTTAAATTTAGTAAATCAGTAATTAGCAGTTGAGAACTTAAATCTAAATTAGTCTATAGATGTGA
>CAZKUS010000287.1:0-3131 GCA_964556025.1 uncultured Clostridia bacterium
TATGACTGTATTAATGTTTCGATTCATTAAGAAAGCGTTGTAAAGAGGTAGATAGTGATTTAACTAGATTATTATCTGCTTTTACTTTATTAGTTTTTCATAATGATTCCGACAACTTACTAGATAGGATAGTTATAACTCAGGGATAGTTATAACCTATTGACAAACAGAAATTCTTTTTTTACAATGTTAATAGTTCAAGTTATCACATTCACAAGAAATTGGGAGGTGTCTCTATTGACTACAACAGTAAAATCTAAAGTGGAAACAATGAAAACTTTTGTAATGAAGCGAATCGGAGAAGTAGATTGGATAGAAAAAGAGGTTCCCAAAGCGGGACCTAGAGATGCGATAATTAGGCCTATTGCAGTGTCACCTTGTACCTCTGATATTCACACTGTATATGACGGTGGGATAGGCGAGAGGAATGATTTGGTATTAGGCCACGAAGCAGTGGGAGAAGTTGTGGAAGTAGGAGAAGAAGTTAAAGACTTTACTGCAGGAGATAGGGTTATTGTGCCAGCAATTACTCCAGAATGGTTTAGTGTAGATATTCAGAAAAATAATCACCAACATTCACAGGGGATGTTGTCAGGGTTTCAATTTGCCAATCTGAAAGACGGCGTTTTTGCAGAGAGGTTTCATGTCAATGATGCTGACCTAAACTTAGCACAATTACCAGACGACATAAGTCCAGAATCTGCTTTAATGCTAACAGATATGGTAACTACTGGGTATCATGGTGCAGAATTAGCTGGTATCGAATTCGGCGATACTGTAGCTGTAATTGGAATTGGACCAGTAGGACTTATGGGGATTAGTGGAGCAAAATTACGAGGTGCCTCGAGAATTTTTGGTGTTGGCAGTCGAGAGGTGTGTATTGAGGCAGCCGAATTTTATGGAATGACTGATTTAGTCAATTATAAAGATGGAGGAATAAGTGAACAAATTAACGAGATAACCGAAGGTCTTGGTGTAGACAGAACAATTGTAGCTGGAGGAAACAATGATATAATGAAGACAGCAATGGAAATAACTCGCTCCGGTGGAACAATTTCCAATATAAATTATTTTGGTACTGGTGAAACTATTCCGCTTCCAAGACTTGATTGGGGTAATGGAATGGCTCATAAAACTGTTGAAGGTGGTTTATGTCCAGGAGGCCGTAGCAGAATGGAGAAATTAGTAGAGATGGTAAAAACTAATAGATTAGATCCAGAAAAAATGATAACTCATTATTACCATAAATTTGACGATATAGAAAAAGCGTTTATGTTAATGAATGATAAACCGAGAGATCTTATTAAACCTGTAATTATCCTAGATTAAGTTAAATGGCAGAGCCGAGTTTTAAATAAATCGGCTCTGCCATTTTATTATGAGCTGCACATGATATTTATTCTTCCTCTACTCCTGTTTCCGTATTGTCTGAAGGATCCCCTTCCCACTTTGTCATGGTGATTCCGGTTAATCCATAGATGATGGAGATCAACAGTGCAATCAAGTTAAAGAATGCGTAAGGCAGATAGGCGAATGGATTGACACCTAGTGCTCCGTACATAAAGGCACCACAAGTGTTCCAAGGAATAAGTGGTGAAGTGATAGTACCTGAAGACTCCACAATTCTTGACAAGTTCTTGGGATGTGATCCCATTTCTTTAAATGCGTCTCGATACATACGAGCAGTCAAGACAATGGCTAAATACTGATCAGCTGTTACCAAGTTTACTAGTATTGAAGTAATATGAGTTGCGAAGGAAAGTGATGCTACGGTTTTAGCTACCTTCAAAATGCTTTCCAAGATTACTTCTAAGAATCTAGCCCTTTCCAAAATTCCACCCAAAGATAGGGCCACGAAAATCAAGGAAATGGTCCACATCATTCCGTCTAGCCCGCCTTCTGTTAACAGTTCATCTACTGCTTCAACTCCTGAGTCCATTACAAATCCGTAATGCATGGATGTGATAATTTCTTCCAATCCAGCTCCCTGGAATGCAAAGGCAAAGATACCACCTAAAATACTTCCACCCAATAGTCCAGGAATAGGAGGAACTCGCAAACCGATTAAAATCAGTACAAACAGAACTGGTATCAACATTAGAGGACTGATTGTGAAATATTCAGCCAATGTGTCAGTGATAGTGGTAAGCTCACCTTCATCAAGTTCTTGATCTGCAAATTGCAGTCCTAAAAGGGCGAAGAGAATGATGGAAATGATATAAGCAGGGACTGTAACGTACAGCATATGCCTGATGTGATCAAACAAATTGACATCGCCAGTGGTTCCTGGAGCCAAGTTAGTGGTATCGGATAGAGGAGACATTTTGTCACCTACATAAGCCCCTGATATAATGGCACCTGCAGTCATGGCATTGGGAACTCCCAGTCCTTCCCCAATACCGATTAACGCGATACCGATAGTTCCAGCAGTAGACCAGGAACTACCCACAAATAGTGCTACTACTGTAGAGATAATTGCTGCCGCTACTAGGAATATCTGCGGGGATAAAATCTGTAATCCGTAGTAGATCATGGTTGGAACGACGCCACCTTCGATCCAACTGCCGATTAGCGTACCTACAATCATCAGAATTACGATGGCCTGCATGGCCAGCATAATTCCCTTAAAAATGCCATCTTCAATGGTATTCCAGCTATATCCCAAGAAAATGGCTACCAGAGCAGCGACAGCTGCAGAAATCAAGAGCGGGATGTGTGGATCAATGTCTTCGAGCACTACAATAGCAACAAACAGGGCCACAATTAAAAATATAATAGGTATTAGTGCTTGCCCGAGACTCGGCTTAATGTTTGGCTTTTCAGCCATTTAAACACCTCCTGTAAAAGTATATTTAATATAGCTTACTAACCCGAATTATACCAAAATACTAAAAAAACATAAATAGAATTTTTAAAAATTTGTAAATTTTATTAAATATTACATCATTTGTAAGAGTGCACATTGAATTTTTAAAATTATTTATTAATTTGTTTTCTTAAAACAAGTGAGCGTGTATATTTTAATCGTAGCAATCTGTTGCTTTAATTCTTAAATTCATGTAATATTGGAATAGCTATATAAAGGTTTAATTCTACTGTTGGGGAGTTTTAGATGTACCAACCCGAAACAT
>CAZKUS010000288.1:0-3101 GCA_964556025.1 uncultured Clostridia bacterium
TAGACGCATCTTCCCATACTTCACCAATAATTATAGCATCTCTATCTTTGGATTTAAGAGTTTGGTAAAAGCTTTTAAGAAACTGTGGAGGTAATTCATCAACGACATCAAGTCTCCACCCTTTACTACCTAATTTATACCAGTGTTTTAGTACACTATTTTCGTCATTAATAATAAAGTCTTGATAGCTTGGTTCTAACTCGTTGACATTGGGTAAATTATCCACACCCCACCAACTTTCATAACTATCGGGATAATCACTAAATTTATACCAACTGAAATAAGGGGAATCAGGTGATTGATATGCTCCTAAAGTGTGATAATCACCATTTTTATTGAAATATAAACTATTACTACCAGTATGACTAAATACACCATCTAAAATAACATAAATACCTAATTTTTCCGCTTCTTGACAAAACTTTTGAAACTCCCTGTTAGACCCAACCATGGGATCCACTTTATGATAGTCTCCCACATCATAGCGATGATTACTTTCGGCTTCAAATATCGGGTTAAAGTAGATAAGTTTAATGCCTAAAGATTTTAAATAAGGTAGTTTTTCAGAAACCCCTTTAAGATTTCCTCCAAAGAAGTCCCAACGAGCTATATGTCCTATGTCATCGCGAACGTAATAGGGGGTATTTTCCCAATGAGAATGAATAAAACTGTTCTTCTTGGGATTAGATACCCGTTTGTCGGGGTTACCGTTGTAAAATCTATCTATGAAAATCTGATATATAATGGCATCTTTTAACCATGGGGGAGTTTCAAGATCTTTTTTGTGTACAGTTATTTGAAACCCCGGTGGAGACTCGGTGTACATGTTCCCGATACCACCGAGTCCTTCAGGGTTATTTCCATAATAAGTTGTTTTTCCATCATTAAATTGAACTTTAAAGTAGTACCATACTAACTTGGGCTCATTGGGCGTAGTGAGAGATGCTTGATATATCTGTGTTTTGGAGCTACAAGAGTTATCACATTTACTCATAGGATATTCCCAAAGATTATTGTGATCATCTACCACTATAACTCGCACTTTTTGAAGGTCTGTTTGGTTATCAGCTTTTTTTGTAACCTGTAATCTTAATTT
Organism: uncultured Clostridia bacterium; assembly: GCA_964556025.1. GTDB lineage: Bacteria > Bacillota > Natranaerobiia > Natranaerobiales > Natranaerobiaceae > Natranaerobius. The sequence goes on from CAZKUS010000288.1 coordinate 1,097, forward strand.
AAATTGGCTTTCTTCCGGTAAAGCCCCAAAAGGATATTTGTAAAACTTATGTCGTGAATTATGGTAAAGCTCTACTGTGCTCATCTGATTCCTCCTCAATGAGACCTGATTTGATATGGGAGAGTGATAGATCCCATGTATCGCGAGCGTAATTAATTATAGTGTAATCACTAGAAAACTTACCTGAATGAGCGATATTGATTATACTTTTTCTTAACCATTTCTGTTTATCTAAATAATCATTGGAAGCCCTTTGTTGTGCATCATTAAATTTGGGTAGATCTTTCAATACAAAGTATTCATCGTTTTCTAACAGAAGATAATCGTAAATGTCTCGGAAATTTTCTTCACCAGGTAGCTGTCCTGATACTATATTATCTAAGATACGACGAATTGATAGATCATTGTCATATATCTCAAGTGAGCTGTATCCGCCATGATGATAATAACTTATCACCTCTTCAGGTCTAAGACCAAAAGTGTAAATGTTATCTGCTCCTATCTCATCACGTATTTCAATATTAGCACCATCCATGGTACCTATGATGATAGATCCGTTCATGATAAACTTCATATTACCAGTTCCAGAAGCTTCTTTACTGGCAGTTGATATTTGCTGATTGAGATCACTGGCAGGAATAATCTTTTCGGCCAATGATACCCTGTAGTTCTCAAGAAAGACTATTTTAATTATATCGCTAGTATCTGGGTCATTATTGACTAGTGTAGCAATACTATTGATTAACTTGATAACTTTTTTGGCAAAACGATACCCAGGTGCAGCTTTACCTGCAAAAATGAACGTTTTAGGTACATAGTTTTGATTGGGATTTTCCTTGATCTCATGATACAGTTTCAAAATGTGTAAAGCACTCATTAACTGGCGTTTATAGCCATGGAATCTTTTAATCAATACATCAAAAATACTGTTGGGATCAATTGTTAATCCATTTTCTTTTTTAATGATTTCTGTTAAATTATGTTTATTGTGATCTTTAGCTTTAGAAATTTGTTCTTGAAATCCAGCATCATCTACTAGATCAGTTAGATTAATGAGCTGTTTAGGGTCTTCCTCCCACTGTGAACCTATATTCTCTGTGATGATGCGAGATAACCTGGGGTTAGCCAGCATAAGCCAGCGTCTATGAGTGATTCCATTGGTTTTGTTGTGAAATTTCTGGGGTATATGAGTATAAAAATCTTTAAAAAGTTTTTCTTTTAAGATATTAGTATGCAGGTTTGCCACACCATTTACACTATGGCTGCCTACAATGGCAAGATGGGCCATTTTAACTCGATTTTGTGCAATGATAGCCATGTTTTCGATTCGTTTCCAATCACCGGGGTAAGATTTCCATAATTGATTACAGAATCTTTCATTTAACTCCTCTACAATCATATAGATTCTAGGTAATAAACCACTAAAGATTTCTATAGGCCATGATTCTAAAGCTTCAGGTAATGTGGTATGGTTTGTAAAGGAAACGGTGCGTTCGGTAATGTCAAAGGCTGTTTCCCAAGTTAGCCCTTCTTCATCCATAAGAATTCGCATCAGTTCTGGTATAGCCAATACGGGATGGGTGTCATTGATATGAATAGCTACTTCTTCTGGTAAGTCGGTAATTGGTCTATCTTTGTATTTAAACTCTTCTATAATATTCTGGACAGCAGCTGAAACTAAAAAGTATTGCTGTTTTAAGCGCAAAATTTTTCCTTCATCGTGGCTGTCATCGGGATATAAAAATTCTGAAATAGATTCAATAGATTTTTTATAATCTACTGCTCTATAACAGCTATTAGAATTGACAGCTTGTAAGTGGAAACTCTGTATAGCCGGTTCAGTATTCCAAAGTCGTAGAGTATTTACTATTTGATTATCGTGTCCGATGATAGGAATGTCGTACGGAACTGCCAAGATACATTCGTAATGTTTATGATAAAACTTTAATTTACCATTAGATAGACTAGTTTCAACATTACCACCAAACCTAACTTCATGGGCGTG
>CAZKUS010000289.1:0-3099 GCA_964556025.1 uncultured Clostridia bacterium
AACCCGGACAGGCTGCGATCAATACAATGCGCATTCTCTCTGAAGCGGCAGCTATCGAAAGCTCAGATCGGATACTCAACATCGGCTGTGGCGCAGGCGAGGACTCCGTCTGGAACGCGCGGGCCTACGGCGCGACAGTGACCGGCGTGAATATCAGCGAGACACAACTGGAGCTGGCACGGGAAAACGCACGCGAACACGGTGTCGAAGAGCTTACCTCGTTCAGCTACGACGATTTCCAGACGCTCGAAACGATCGAAGACGACTCGTACGACGTGGTCTGGGGGCTCGAAGCGTTATCACACTCGCCAGATCTGTCCCGCGCACTTGGGGCGGCCAGACGTGTTCTAAAAGAGGATGGACGCGTCGCATTCACCGATATCTTCACGAACGCACCGGTCGAATCGCTCTCTCCCGACGAGAAAGAACGGATCGAACGGATAAATTCGGCCATGGGACTCCGGCTTGGTTCCATCGAACGGTTCGAAAAGACACTCGAAAAAGCAGGTTTCGAGAATATCGAAATTGAGGATCTCTCGGACGGCATCCACACCTGTACGGAACGTCGGTACAAATTCGCGAGAGTGGCACATCCGGTCGGACGGTTGCTCAGTGTCTTCGGTCTCGTTTCGTCAACCCAACTCGGGGGATTGAAAGCCTCTGCAGAGATTCACAAACTCATCGAAGCGGACGTCATCGGCTATTATCTTATCACTGCGGACTGTCAGTGATCCGCGCGGGGGAGGCGAACGACGAACACTGCGCCCCGTTTGCAATCATCGACGGTTTCCGGAGAATCCCAGTCGGGTCGGTCTTCGACCCAGATCTCTCCACCGTACTGGTCGACGAGTGTCTTGACAAGATACAGACCGATCCCCGATCCCTCGCTGTCGGTCCCCTTCTTCCCCTTCTCGAAAATCGATTCCTTCTTTTCGTCCGGAACGCCAGGACCGTTATCGGCGAGACACACCTCGACATATGCTGGTTCGACTTCCGTCGTAATGATTAGCTCCGGATCAGCCCGGTCGCTGTGGAAGACACTGTTGTGGAGAAGGTTCTGAAAGACAGAGTCAAGCATTTCGTCGGCCTGGACTGAAACTCGGGGAAGAGATCCGGCGACATCGACGGTTATTGCTTCGTGTGTCGACTGGACCTGATCGATCTGTTCGATCAGCGTCTGAGAAATGTCGACCGGCTCCTGATTTTCGCCCGAGTGAAGCATTACGTCCGCCAGTTCGCGGGCTTCTCTAGTGAGTTCGATTGCACTTTCTGCGCCAGTGAGAATCCGCTCGACAGATTCACCTGTTGCGTCGTCGATTTTCGTCTCGAGTATTTCAGCGTGTGTCTGGATGACCTGCAGATCGTTCCGAATGTCGTGGCGCACCATCTGGTTGAGCAACTGGAGATCGTTGCGCTGTGATTCGATCCGTCTTTCGTACTCTTTTCGTGCAGTGATATCCCGACTGTTCATCACGATAGCAGAGACGGCGTCGTTTTCAAGGAGATTTCTCCCCTGGAGTTCGAGCCAGCGCCACTCGCCAGTTGCCGTCCGAAAACGACCCTCGACAGCAGTCGTCTCCTCTGGGGTTTCGACCAGTCTCTCGAACTGGGTTCTGATCGTCTCTCGGTCGTCAGGATGAACAAGTTCGAAAATACTGTCGCCGATCAGTTCCGCCGGTTCGTAGCCAAGCACTGTTTCTATCGACGGGCTCTGGTACTGTATCTCTCCGTTCGCACTCAGTGCGGAGACAATATCACTCGACTCTTTGATAAACGCCTCGTACCGTTTCAGTTCCCGTTCTCGGTCTTCGAGTTTCTCGTTTCGCTCGACGAGGTTTTTTGTCGTATCCCGACGCGTCAGCAGGTTCTCGAACCGCCGAACCATCGTCTCCTCGTCAATTGGTGCTGTTAACACCTCGTCGATAACGGTCTGCTTCTCCGTACGAGTCCCAGATACCGCTTTTTGGTCGATTCTCGTCCCCTCGCGGAGAACGAGAACGACTGGACAGAACACGGCACCGTTCTCGCGTTTTCGGTCCCACAACTGCTCCCGATACAGCTCTATCGATTTATCATCGAGTAAGTACAGATCTGCCTCCTCCAACGTATCGGCTGTCAAAATATCGTAGCGCTTGCCCACGAGTTTGGCGAGTGCACTCCGGTTCCCGTCGTCGCTAATCAGCAACTGAACCGTACTCATAGGAAAAACTCCGAACTCACCTGTTTCTCCTCTTTGCGCTGTTTCTGTACTCTGGCTGTCCGGCCAGGAACCCTTCGATCGCTGGTTCTGGTTCCCCCATCTGGATACCGTTCGAACTGACAGTGTATGGTCGAACCGTCTCTTCGTGACCGCCGACGCGTTTTTTCAGTACGCTCGCCACTTGCTCTATTTTCCCGTCCCGCTCGATATAGTTCAGAACCACTACGTTATCCGCGAGATAGCTAAAGTTCCGACTCGTTGGCTGAATCATTCCATCCGTCTGCTCACTCTGGTCGATGAGTATCACCGTGACGTCGGCGTTCGTGAGATATCTCGTGAGTGCATGAAGCGAGTGAACTAGATCGGTCGGTTCACCATGCAACGAGAGCTGGTATCCTTCTGTTCCGTCGATAACGACCAACTCCGTGTCACTGTTTTCAGTTTGTTTCTTGACATGCTGTGCAAACTCCTCTGCCGAGAGCTTCAGCGGTTCGATCGCTTCGATCGCTACGTTATCTTCCTCCTGCAACTCCGATATTGGAATCCCGAACGACTCCGCCCGATGGATGAGTTTGTCGAGTGCTTCCTCGAACTGATACATGATGGCGTGTTGACCGCCTGTAGCGGCCGCTTCGAGGAACTTCGTTGCAAATGTCGTCTTGCCGACACCGCTCGGTCCGCTGATTATCGTGACTGTTCCTCGTTCCAGTCCTCCATCCAGGAGCTGATCGAACTCCCTGATTCCCGATGAAAACTGTGTGGTCCCAAATTCGGTATCGTATGGTCCGGGATCGATCCGTGGGAACACTTCGAGTCCCCGCCCCCGGATTTCGAGTCCGTGCGAGCCTTCTCGCTGCCCCACACCCCGGTGTTTTTGAACAGTGATCCGACGGCTTTCC
>CAZKUS010000290.1:0-3096 GCA_964556025.1 uncultured Clostridia bacterium
TACTCCATTGATATCTTGAGGATTAATCGTCTTAATATGATCTTTGAATCTATTCAGGTTCTGACTGGGTGATAATTTACTGCCATCGTGAAAAATCAATTGATATTGAGGGTCTAGCTGTTTTAAATTTATATAATCGTATAAATTTAAATCACACTGCCAAAATAAATCTTCCAATATAAAAGGATTAGTGAAAAAATCAGGACCCAGGTCAAAATTGTACGATTTATTATTACCCTGCAATGGACTACATTTACCACCTGCAAACTGATTCTTTTCATATATAGTAACTTGGTATCCGTTAGAAGCTAATAACATACCTGCAGCCAATCCACCAGCTCCTGCTCCCACTATTGCTATTTGCAAATAAATTCACCCTCTCTCTTTGCTTATACTGTTATGTTACCTTATTGTGAAAGTATAATATTCATAGCTATAAAAATTTAATTAATTTTACGGTAATTATATCATTTTTTAATAATTGTTAATAGTTCGGAAAAAAAGCTTCATAATCCAAACAGCAGATATTATTTGGGTGACAGCTATTGAAATCCAAATTCCATAACTCTCTAAGTTTAATGTAAATGCTAAAATATAAGCAAATGGTATTCTTAATCCTAATCCGGTTATTAACGAAATTAGCAATGGGCTTTTGGCATTCCCCGCTCCGTGAATAGCTCTTGAAAAAACTACACCCAAGGCGTGAATAGGCATTGAGATAGCTAAAATTTGTAAATATACTGTCCCTTCAGTTATAACATCTAATTCTTTCACAAATATTTCAAGAAAATTAGGACTGAAAAAGTAAATTAGTACTGCCAACACTGATATTATTACAGCACTGGAATAAGCACATGCAATTCCACCTTTTAATGCTCTTGTCTTATTTCCATTTCCTAGATTTATTCCTACTATGGAAGCTGAAACTGTAGCTACTGAAGCAGCTGGTAGAGTAGTGAATCCGAAAATAGTCATAGAAACTGAATAGGCTGATACCACCTCTGTACCACCTTGCAAGCGAGTCATTAACATGATTAATAAAGTACTTGTAATCATACCAGCCAAGCCGTGTAAGCTCGCAGGAATTGCTAATTTAAATATTTTTTTTAAGATATTTAAATTAATTGAGGGTATTACTTGTTTAGCGGAATCTAAATCTATTAATTTAGCTTTAAGATATTTAAAACCAATCATGAGAGTTATAAAGCTTGAAGATACACTACCTGCAGCTGCTCCCAGCACACCCATTTCCGGTATCGGTCCCAATCCTAGAATAAATAAAAAATTACCCATTAAATTTACTATATTATTTATAACATCGAGTTTTAAAGGGGTACGAGTATCTCCTAATCCTTGAAAAATCCCCCAAAGTGGAAATTTGCAAATCATGAAAATTGCGCCTACTAATAATATTTGCAGATAGTTATAAGCTAGTTCGAATACTTCATCCTCAGCTCCTAAAACTTTTAAAAGGTCTTCTCCAAAATAGTACCCTACAAAAATAATTATAAATGATATTATTATTGCTAAACTGAGCAAATGAAAAATGACTGAAACGCTTTCTCGAAATTTTTTTTGCCCGTAATAGTTAGAAACCAGGGCTGTAGCGCACATGGCTAATCCCATAGCTGGTACGGCCAGAGTCATTATCCCTTGGTAAGATAAACTGACAGCAGTGATTGCTTCAGCCCCAAACATTCCGATAAGTTTGGTTTCTACACTTCTCATTGTATTGTTTATGAATAATTGTACTGTAATTGGCCAAGTGAGTAATGCAATGACCTTCAATAAGTTATCATTTAATATAAAATCCCTTCTAGTTTTTGTGTCTATAAAAGACAATCTATCACCTTTTTCTTAATCAATAGTGCTGCTATGTTCTTTTGAAATGTTTATTGCTATCAACATTCAACTTTAACTGAACCTTATCAATTTTTATTAAAATTTTAGCTTTAAGTTAAAAACTTTATATTTCACTTCTTAACTATCATTATTCTTAGTAAACAAAGTATATGAATTAAAATAATTTTATTATGTTAGTGTTAATAACATATGAAATAGTGAGTAAACAGAAGATAATTGAGCTTAACACCTTTAAAAAGGGGAATACAAAGTTTTTAAAGTTTGTTTTATTTTACATTTATATGTATAATTGTAATGTGATCCAAATAAGTTTTTTTACAAAAAAATAACGGAAGGGGAAAATGAAAAATGAAAAAGTTATGCTTATTGTTAGTAATGTTATTTATTACGGGGGTTATGATTTCTGCCTGTTCAGAAGGAGAAGCAGAAGAGGCTCAAGAGGTAAAAATACCTTATGTTGATTGGGCTTGTGCTTCAGCTAAAACTCACTTAGTGGCGGGTATATTAGAAGAGGAAATGGGTTACGATGTAGATTTGACTATGGCTGATCCAGGTGTTGTTTATACCGATTTAGCAAGAGGGAACCAAGACTTTTATGTTGCTTCATGGCTTCCTGTAACTCACGGTAGTTATATTGAAGAACACGGAGAGAATTTAGATGATTTGGGAAGTGTATATGAGGGCGCTCGTATTGGTTTAGTTGTTCCTGATTATGTTGATATAGATTCAATTACTGAAATGGATGAAGTAATCGATAAGTTTGATGGACGCATAGTAGGTATAGACTCAGGTGCTGGTATTATGGAAGCTACTGAAAATGCTATGGATGTGTATGAGATTTTAGAAGATTATTCGTTGTTGACAAGTAGTGATTCAGGTATGACTGCAGAGCTTAGGCAAGCTGTTCAAAATGAAGAATGGGTTGTAGTTACTGGATGGACCCCACACTGGAAATTTGCCGATTGGGATTTAAAATTCTTAGATGACCCAGAAGGAGTATATGGTGATGCAGAAACCATCAATGTTATGGCTAGAGAAGATTTACATGAAGATTTACCTGAAGTAGTCGAATTGCTAGAAAATATGTTTCTTACTGATGAAGCATATGGAAGCCTGATCTCAGTTTTTGATGAAACAGGTGATGGAGAAGAGGTAAAGGCAGCAAGAAAATGGGTAGAACAAAATAGTGAACTTGTGGAAAGCTGGATACCAAACAATTAATAGATTCAATAA
>CAZKUS010000291.1:0-3087 GCA_964556025.1 uncultured Clostridia bacterium
ATATCAACATTTAACTTTATCTGAGCTTTGATAATGGTTCGGTTAAATTTGAGTGTTGATATTTTGAATGAATTTATATGGAGCTGAGGTTTAAATGATACAAACGGACTCAGTGAATAACTTTTTGATTGAAACTGTTTCTACTCATAACATACTACCCCTGGGTAGTATGTGTAATTTAAATTGTGTGTTTTGCAGTAATTTACAAAATCCCAAAGATTTGCAGGCGGTTTCTCTTCCTCATCTTACATTGGATGATGTGCAGGAGCTACTAGACTTTATAGATCCTACCAGCAAAATTATAATTGGAGAATCGGCTACCAGGATAAATGAAGGTGAACCTTTTGCCAACCCGCAAATTGAGGCCATTTTGCCCGAAATCAGAAATAGATTTCCTAAAACTTTACTTCAAATTACAACTAATGGATCACTGTTGACGAAATCTTTGGTAAATTTTTTGCGAGATCTCGAGCCTGTTGAACTAAATATATCTGTGAATAGTTTAACTGCTAATCAACGTAGCTTACTTATGGGAAAACAAGCAGCTCATAATTTTGAAAAAGTCTTGGAATATCTGTCAGAAAATGAAATGGATTTTAGTGGAAGCGCTGTTTGGGTTCCTGATATTGTATCTAAACACTCTATTGCAGATATGGCAGAAAAGCTAGAGTATCATCAAGCGCAAACTTTTAGAGTTTTTTTACCTGGATATACTAAATGGACAAACTATCAAGGATTGAATATTTGTGAACAAGAAGAGCAAGTAATGAGACAGTTTGTTACTGAACTAAATTGTTCTTTAAAGATTCCTGTATTGATGGAACCACCTAAAATTGAAAATCTGAACTGTATAGTTGAAGGCATTCTTCCTAAAGGACCAGCTCATAGTTACGGTTTACAAACAGGTGATCAAATAAGTTCAGTAGATTCAGAAATAGTGAAAAGTAGAGTTCAGGGATTTTTGAGTTTAAAATCTCGAGAAAACCCATATATAACTGTTATACGAGATAATAAAACTTTTTCTGGATTTTTAACAAAGTCTCAAGGAGAACCTCCAGGGATAGCCGTTTCTTATGATGTTAGTCCAAATTTAATTGAAGATCTAGGTCAAAAAATAGCGGAAATACAGAATTTCCCGGGAAATATTTTGATTTTCACTTCGGAACTGGGGTATCGTCCTATAAAATTAGTTTTGGACCGATTGTTTTCACAAAGATGGGGTTTCTCTGAAAAAGCTCATGAAAAAGTGGTAAATGTAATACCTGTGGAGAGTACTTTTTTCGGTGGTAATATTAGGTGTTCAGGTCTTCTTACTGTTGCTGATTTCAGAAACAAGTTAAATTATCTAATTAATAATATGGGTGATGAGTACCTTACTGGTACATTAAACACAATTAATGACAACACAGTTGTACTTTTGCCTCCCAATGCTTTCGATAATGGGAAAGACCTTAGAGGTGAACATGTCAATGTTTTACAAGACGAATTTTCGGTTTCAGTTATGATTTAGCTTTTAGTTTTAGCTCAATTAAAGTTGAATGTTTATTGCTATCAACAACTAAATATAACTAAGCCTAGTTTTAGCTAATTGTTTAAATATCGGTAGTATAAAAATAAGTTTAACATAACGTATCAGGCGTTATGTTTTTTTTATTTTAGGACACACTAAGTCAGTAGATTAATTAAAATGAATGGGTGATAATTGATGAAAGTGCTTCATGTGTTTCGGACTGCCCAAGGTGGAATTAAGCGTCATTTGCAAATAATAGGGTTAAATTTACAAGATTACGGTATCACCCCTCTATTTTGTGGTCCAGCGAATACTTTGGATAAAACTGGAGTACAATTAGATTATGATTTGCCTATAAATGATAACCTTAACACAAGTGGTGTACTCTCTAATATAAACAAGGTTAGGGACATAATTGCCATGGAAAAGCCTGACGTGATACATTCACATGGCTATAAAGCTTCTTTGATCGCTTATGGAGCTGCTAAATTTTTCTCAATTCCCTGGATTTGTACCATTCATAATTTTGATAAATCTCATCACAAGAGACAAGTGGCGAATTATTTGACCAATTCTATAACTAAAGCGATGTTCAATGAAGCCAGTCTGATTATTTGTGTTTCTAATTCTTTGAGTAAAGAAATCGCTGCTCAAGGTATAGATGAAACTAAAATTAGAGTTATTTACAATGGTATACCTATATGGCATCACCATTATATTACAAGTTCATCTCTTTCCCGCTGGTCTAGTAAGAGAGTGATAGCCTGCATTGGACGGTTAATACCAGATAAGGGAATTGACAATTTTATCAAAGCTGTAAAATATTTGATAGATAAGGCAGAAGTGTATGTAAATTTTATGGATTTACATTTTGTAGTTGTTGGTGACGGCCCTTGGAAACAGTATTATCAGCGCCTAGCCTGGGATTTGAAAATTGCTCCTTATATATCCTTTACAGGAAATAGAGATGATATTGCCGATATTTTAAAACATATTAGTTTGCTTTGCATTCCTTCTCGCTATGAAGGGCAATCTATTACAGCTGTAGAAGCTATGGCTTCATTTTGTCCCGTGATTGCCAGTAAAACAGGTGGGTTGGAAGAACTTATTTCACACGGTAATACGGGATTGCTAGTTTCTAAAGAGGATCATGTAGATTTAGCGAGAAAAATTATTTTTTTAGTGAAAAATAGAAAGTTGAGCCGAAGGTTAGCTTTTAAAGCTTATCAACACGTAATAGCTAATTTTAGTGATATTAACATGATGGATCAAATAGCCCAACTTTATCATGAGGTGAGCTATGACAAAAAACAGTTATCAAAGTAGAAGCTCATATTTCACAAAAATTAAGTCAATGAAACGACTATTGTTAATACCTGTTATATTGGTGCTAATTTTATTTAGTCTACACTTGATATCTATTTATGATAATCACAGTGGTCTTCTATACAACGATCAAAATAATGATAGACAAAGAGTGCCAGTTTCGGGTCAGGTATTTAATGATAATAACAAAATAATTGTAGTATTAGCACCAGGATTTTCTTTTAACGATATGCCTAACTACCAACTAGATA
>CAZKUS010000292.1:0-3082 GCA_964556025.1 uncultured Clostridia bacterium
CTCTCAGAATTCCATTCCGCAACAACCAAATACGCTTTCTCACAAGAGACGGACGATTGAGGAATGCCTGATCAGAAGGTACTACGGCAGATCAAAGAATCCGAAGCAGAGGCCGACGAGATCATCACGGAGGCCGAGCAGGAGGCCGACAAACGGATCGCAAACGCTCGGGAGGAAGCCGAGCAGATCCGCAACGAGGCCCGCGAGGAGGCCCAATCCGAGGCTGAAACGCGGATCGAGGAAGCCCGTGAGGAGATCGAGACAGAGCGCGAAGAGATCATCGCGGAGGGCGAGCAGGTCCGGGATGAACTCGAAGAGCAGGCTGAAGACCGTATCGACGAGGTGACGGAATTCGCACTCGAGCAGTTCAAGGAGGCGATTCATGCTCAGACCTGAGCAAATGTCAAAGATCTCGGTGACGGGCTCGAAACGCGTCATGAGCGACGTCATCGAGACGATGCACAAGATGCATCTCGTCCACATCACCGACTACGACGGGTCCTGGGAGGGGTTCAGACCCGGTGACTCGCTCGAAGGTGCAGACGAGACATCGAGTAAACTGGTTACCGTTCGCGCACTCGAAAACACGCTCGGTCTGGGCGAAGAAGAGCTCGGACCGGCGACGACAGTCGATCTGACGAACGTCGACGAGCGACTCGAAGAGATCCGGACGGAGGTCAACGAACTCGACGACCGGCGCGACGAACTCAGAAACCGTCGCCGTGAGATCGACGAACAGCTCGATCAGATGGAGCTGTTCGCTGACCTCGGACTCGACCTTGACCTGCTGTGGGGATACGACTCGCTCGACGTCCTCGTCGGCGAGGGCGACGCCACAGCGATCGAAGCCGCACTCGACGAGTCCGATGAAGTCGACGCATTCGACGTCTTCACCGGAACGAAGACGAAAAGCGTCGCCATCTTCGCTCGGATGAACGAGGAAGAATCACTCGACGACGCACTCGTCGGCGTGCCCTTTACCAGCTACGAGGTTCCGGAGACGAGCGGCGATCCAGCGTCGAACGTCGCCGAACTCGAACAGGAGCGCCGACAGGTCGAGGCCGAACTCGAAAAGGTGAAAAACGAAATCGAGTCGGTCAAGATCAACTCCGGGAACTTCCTGCTGGCACTCGAAGAGGAACTCACTATCGAGGCACAGAAATCCGAGGCTCCGCTTCGGTTCGCGACGACCGAACGATCCTTCATCGTCGAGGGCTGGGTTCCCACGGAGAAAGTCGAGGAACTCCAGCGTAGACTCGAATCGGCCATCGGCGAGCAGATCGAGATTTCGGAGATCAAACGCGCCCGCTACACAAACCACGGCGGACACCACGCCGAGGAGGTCCACGAGGAAAGTGAGCAGGAAGCAGCGACCGACGGCGGCCGCGCGGCCAGCCCAGCAGGGGCAAACACAGCGGCCCAGGACGACGAGGAAGTCGCAACCGACGGCGGTCACGCCGACGGTGATCTCGTCACGGTCGAGGACGAACCGCCGGTCATCCAGAAGAACTCGAAGATCGTCAACCCCTTCGAAATTCTCGTCAGAGCGGTCAACCAGCCGAAATACTCGGAGTTCGACCCGACGGTCATTCTCTTCTTGACCTTCCCGCTGTTTTTCGGGTTCATGATCGGGGACATCGGGTACGGTATCCTGTATGTCCTGATCGGCTACTGGGTATACCGCAAGTTCGACACCGAGGCGCTGGCGAACTTCGGAACTGTCGTCGCCTGGCTCGGACTCTGGACGATCATATTCGGCGCCTTCTACGGCGAGATATTCGGGCTACACTTCCTGGAGTGGTTCGGGATGCACCCACCACTTGAGAAAGGTATCGCCAGTGAGGCCTGGGCTGTCACCTGGCTAATTGTCGCCGTCCTCGCCGGCTGGGTCCATCTTAACATCGGATACATCCTCAACTTCGTCGAGGAACTCCAGCTCCACGGGGCCAAAGAGGCCGTCGTCGAAGTGGGATCCTGGATCCTGATGCTCAACGGTCTCTGGGTCTGGATCTTCAGCTTCCACGCCGCAGGCAACAAGCCGGATTTCCTCGTCGGAAGTGAAGCGTACCTCGCAACGGGGCCGCTTGGCTTTGGATTCGAGGGATTCCCGGCGCTCATCGGCCTCATCGGCCTGATCGCGTTCGTACTCGGTATCGTGATCCTGCTGACGGGCCCGTGGTACGAGGTCGTCGAATTCCTCGTCCCGCTCGCACACACGCTGTCGTACACCCGACTGACGGCAGTGCTGCTGGCAAAGGCAGGGATGGCCGTCGCGGCGAACCTCCTGTACTTCGGTGCCTATCAGGACGACGAAGGGGCCTTCCACTACATGCACGCTGGAACAGACGACGATGCTGGTGGCGAGGTCGTCTTCGATGGCCTGGCGAACATGGGAACACAGGTTTCGATCGGTGTTCTCGACCTGGGAATCGAAGGTGCCATCATCGGTATCCCGGTGCTAATTCTCGGCCATATGGTCGTGTTAGCAATCGGAGGAACCGCCGCAATACAGGCTATTAGGCTCGAATACTTCGAGTTCTTTGAGAAGTTTTATGAAGGCGGTGGAAAGAACTATGAACCGTTCGGACACGAAAGAAAGCACACCTCAGATAACTAACCTTACACACACATACCCATGATTGAAACACTTCCGGAACTCGCAAGTACCGTTTTGCAGACAGAAGTAACTGAAGCACCCGCACTCGAAGCAGACGCCGCCGCAGCGATCGCAGTCGGACTGGCTGCAATCGCGACGGGATACGCCCAGCGCGGAATAGGATCGGCCGCAGTCGGCGCCGTCGCCGAGGACAGCGACAACCTCATTTCGGGCCTGATTTTCACCGCTATCCCTGAGACGCTGATCATTATCGCGTTCGTTACAATCTTCGTGGTGTAACGCCCCCGTCAATACCACTCAATTATGAGTCTGGATACTGTTGTCGAGGATATCAGAGAACAAGCCCGCGCGCGTGCGGATGAAATTCACGCGGAAGCCGAGAGCGAAGCCGACGAGCTGATCGCAGCGGCCGAGCGCGACGCCGACGCAATCCGCGAGGAAATTCTTGCCGAGGCTGACCAGCAG
>CAZKUS010000293.1:0-1465 GCA_964556025.1 uncultured Clostridia bacterium
AATGACCTTTTCGTATGAGATCAATAAGACCTGCCATAGCTTTTCCGCTGTAAACGGGATCTAATAAAATCCCATCTAATCTGGCTGACAACCTGACAGCTTCTTTCATCTCTTCAGTGGGGAGGGAATACCCTTCCCCTACGTATTCATCAAAACATGTAACTAGTTTATCGGGTACATCTTTACCTAATCTTGCATATTCAATCATTTTTTTGATCAAGTCTTTTATTTTTCTCTCCTGGGCAGCTTTCTCAGCTCTTACATTTATACCTAATATTTCAGGTATTTTCATATCAGTTTGCATTCCTCTCTCCATAGAAGGTTTTAATAATCTATGAAGCAGCATCCCCGACAACAGTCCCGCATGAGTACCTCCACTACCACTGGCGCAAACTATATAGTCCAATTCCAAGCCCAATTCTTTTATCTGAGCCATAATCTCTAGACCACAATCCAAGTATCCCATAGCACCGATTTCATAGAAGCACCACCGGGTATAATGTACGGCTTTTTACCCTGCTTTTCCAATTCTCGCTTCTTTTTCTCCATTTCAGCCATCATGTCCGTTCCGCCGGGAACAACCTTTATATCTTTCGCTCCTAACAGTTCATAAAGTAAGTTATTACCCGTGGCTTGTGGAGAATAACTTCCTTCCATTCGTTCTTCCAAGACCAAGTGGCACTCTAAACCTTCCTGAACAGCAGCAGCTAAAGTCAATCTACAGTGATTTGATTGAACGGCTCCACAAGTTATTAATGTATCACAGTCATTTAACATGGCGTCAGCTACCACATAGTCCAGTTTACGCACTTTATTGCCACCTTCAGCCAAACCATGAGTCAGATCATCTCGTTTAATAAACACTTCCGGGCCTTCCAAATAAATACTCAAACCGGGCAAATTTTGTAATGGAGTTATCTCATTAATATAATTTCTCTTACTAATCACCATATCATCCACTCCTTTAAACTGAGGCTTAATTTAAGTTAAATGTTAATAGCAATAAAAACTTCAATTGAACGAATCTTATATCGAGTTGATATAAATATTTATTATTATCCAATAAATAGCATTACCAAAATCAAGCTGGTAGCTCCCATAATAATAGAAGCCGAAAGTCCGGTAGCGAAAGCTTTTATTCCCAAGCCTCGAAGAGATTCAAATCTAATGCCAGCGCCTATGCCAGCTAATGCCATGATTATTAGAAAATCTGACACAAAAGAAATCCCCGAAATCAACATCTCTGGTAAAACACCCGTAGTCCTAATTAAAGCAAGCGCTAGAAAACCCAGTACAAACCAGGGGAATATGTCCACAAAATTCACTTTCTGCTGTTGTGAAATCCCACTATCATCAGATCCCCCAGAACCTACGGACTTTTCTTGAGCACTTTCTTTTGCCGTCAAATAGGAAAATAAAAACACAACAGGGGCAATGAAAATATTTCGCGTCAATTTTACTACTG
>CAZKUS010000293.1:1565-3068 GCA_964556025.1 uncultured Clostridia bacterium
GGCAAATTCATTGATTATCTGGGCAGCGCCTCTACGCCTATCTGGATCCAAATCCACCATTGGATCATCCAAGATGACAAACCCTTGCTGATCATGTAATAAAAATGATGCCGTCGATAATCGTAACGCTAAAGCCAATCCTGCTTTAGTTCCCGCTGATAAAAGCTCTACAGGAAGGTCACTACCCTGTTCGCTATGCACTGATGCAGGGACGATTCCCTGCATTTTTGCAGAGGAATAATTTTGGCTGGTTACTTTAGGAAGATAGTCAAAAAAAGCCTCTTCCAGTACCTGAAAATTGTCCATTGATTCTTGCTCTGACACTCTATCTAGTTCTTCTTGAATAACCATCAAACTGTCGGCTCTACTTTTCAATCTATCGTACTCATCTTGAGCTCGCCCTAATTCCTCTTTCAAGTCCTCTACGGACATTTCCGGGAGCTCTCTTTCCAGCTGAAGTTTCCGTTCTTTTAGTTCAGACAGATAAGTTAAAGTAGAATTGAGTTTATCCCGAGCATCTTTCAGAGCTTTTAAAAACTCATCTTCATCAGCATAATTTTCTGGAAGCGAAGCCAAATTTTCCAGCTTATCCTTCAACTCTTTTTCTCTAGAATGAGCTTCGGCATAAGCTTCCATAATCTGTGACACATCTCCGTACACTTCTTTCCAGTCAGCTATTTGTTTAGAAAGTGATTCAATCTGATGAGATATTTTTTCACGCTCCACTTTTAAATTATTGATTTCCCTAGAAATATCATCATAAGATTTGTCAGGAGCACCCGCTTCTAATACCTGTTTATTTTCAGTTTTCTCCAATTCGCGCTTTAAATCTTGATATTCCAAGTTATTAAGGGCCCTGAAAACTTTATCATCTATCATAGCTATCTTGTTATTAAGATCTTTTTTTTGAGCAACCGCTCTCTCTACTTCAGTGATATTTTGTACACAACACGCCTCAATGAGGTCACTGTACTCCGTATTAAGATCTTGATATTGGTTGATCAAAGAATCGATGTTTTCATCACCAGATTTGATCTCTACAGACCATTCATCTGTAAAAACTTTAATTCTACCCTTCCCCTTAATTTCCATTTCATCGTCAATTTGTAGTGATCTAGGTTCATCGGTGCCGCTCTCAACAGTTACATTCATTCCTTGTTTAGTCGTAATAGTTCCCTGTAAATTGACAGCTTCGATCTTGGCACTAATCTGATTAAGCTGGTTTTGCAGCTCTTTCAGGCGAGTCAAGCTTTCTTCACTTATTTGAGCATACTGCTGGTGTTGTTCTTCTAATTTTTGCTTATCACTATATAACTGGCTAACTTCCTGATAAATTTTCTGTTTATGAGTCAGATCACTGTATTTATAAGCCTGTTTTGCTTTATTTTCTAATTCCGTAATTTTTGCTACAATTCGATTTTTTTCTTTTTCTTGATAGTTAATTTCCTGTTCAATCTTAGGAAATTCAACTACCATTCTTTTCAGTTCTTGCAATCGGTTTTG
>CAZKUS010000294.1:0-3018 GCA_964556025.1 uncultured Clostridia bacterium
AACGTATTATGCGGTTTTGATAATACATCTTAATGAACAAATAGGAGAATCACAGTCAAATAACAGGAGGTTATTTGCTGATCATACTCATGGAGGAGTAATTGATCAGGAAGCTGTAATTCGACTATTTGGGAATTTTAGATGTATCAAAACAAGCATTGAGAGTGAAATGAAGTTTTATTGTTATCAACAACATAATATAACAGAGCCTATATTAAAGGAGGTACATCATGACAGCAGAAACTATCGGTGGTAGTCTAATAATTTTAGGGATCTTTTTAATTTTAGGCAAATGGATCAGGGTGCTCACTCCCCTTTTACAGAGATTATTTTTACCTTCATCTATTATTGCCGGTTTATTAGCTCTGCTTATGGGACCAGAATTATTGGGACAGTTAGTTACTTATCTAGCAAACGAACAACACTTGTTGAGTAATGGCCTTTTACCAGAGCAAATTATTACTGTCTGGGAAGAATTACCGGGACTATTAATAAATATAGTATTTGCATCACTCTTTATAGGTAAAACCTTACCCACTATGGATAAGATTTGGAAAACTGGAGGGGCTCAAGTTGCCTTCGGTCAGATGCTATCCTGGGGACAATACGTACTGGGATTATTACTGGTTATTTTCATTTTAACTCCTTTTTTTGATGTCAACCCCCTCGCGGCTGGCTTAATTGAGATCGGATTTGTGGGCGGACACGGTACCGCTGCGGGCCTATCCGGGACTTTTAATGATCTAGATTTTCAAGAGGGCACTGATTTGGCTTTAGGCCTGGCTACAGTGGGGGTATTAGGCGGTGTTGTCATCGGTATAATTTTTATCAATTGGGGCGTCAGAGCAGGTAAAGCAAAACAACTGGCCAGCGAGCAAGGAATTGAACTTGAGCAAGACAATGGTATTATCGAATTTGATGACAGAGAATCTGCAGCTGCTCTGACAACTAAACCTGAGTCCATAGAAGCACTTTCAATCCATTTAGCTTATGTAGGAGTAGCCATTGGTGTGGGAGCAGTGCTTCTAGAGGGCTTGGTCCTTCTAGAAGAAAACACATGGGGGACTTGGACGGACTTAGAGCTATTAGTACATGTACCCCTATTCCCGTTAGCTATGGTGGGAAGTATTATTGTCCAACTACTATCAAACAAATTCGATAAATACAATATTATTGACAGAAGCATGATCAATCGAATTAGCGGTTTATCACTAGATATTTTGATAGTTAGCGCTCTCAGTACCGTATCCATCAGTGCTATAGGGGAGAATCTTGCCGCATTTATTATATTAGCTTCAGCGGGTCTAATTTGGAATGTATTAGCTTTTCTGTTCTTAGCTCCCAGGATGATTCCTACTCACTGGTTTGAAAGGGGAATAGGTGACTTCGGTCAAGGCACAGGAATTTCTGCAACAGGACTTTTGCTTATTAGAATATCCGATCCGGATTCCAACACAACAGCTCTTGAAGGTTTTGGATACAAACAGATCATGTTTGAACCTTTGGTAGGTGGTGGGTTATTCACAGCCGCTTCCACTCCGTTAATAGCCCAACTAGGTCCTACTATAGTACTAATTATCGCTGCAGTTCTTACTATTTTTTGGCTTGCTCTAGGTTTATTTTATTTTGGTAAATCAGAATAACATTTAATTCTGTCACCACCTACACGACTATGTTATGATAAAGTAGGCGCTGTCATATTATGTTGTTGATGGCTGAACTCTTCGATTGAACGAATTTTGTGATCAGGAAGCTTTAATCCTACTGTTTGGGAGTTTTAGATGTACCAACCCGATACAAAACTAATAAAAGGTGGACTAGCTTATGGCAGGATTAAATATCACACAACTACTAAACAAATTTAGACTTATAATCTATTCAGCACTGATTTTAACCTATATAGGCGGTGTTTTCATAGAAGAGCAGTTACATGTAACAACTTCATTATTTGCTATCATTGCGCTAATATTTTCCATACCATATGTACGAGGTTTTACCCTGTATTTGGCTATCATTTTTTTGACAGCGGGAACATGGATTTTAGTAACTGAGCAAGCCTTATTGGGGGACTATCTTAAGGCCATTCGCAGGATGTCAGATATTTTCACTCTGTTGGTGATAATCAGAGTTTTGGGTTTTCCCATAGATTTGGGCGGATATTCCGAGGCAATTAAAGAATTTGTCAATCGAGAGATTAAAAACGAAAATTTACTATATATTACCACAATTCTAATTGCTTATTTAATGGGAATGTCCATCTTAGTTGCGGCTATACCAGTGGTCTATTACATAATAGAATTGGCTGTCAAAGAAAACAGTGATGATCCGAAAAAGTTCTTGTCCACGGCAGGTAAAAGAGGACTTTTTTTGGTGTTACTGTGGACCCCTACTTCAGCAACCATGGCTGTAGCTCTCGAGGCTGCTAATGCAAGTTGGATCCAGGTATTTATACCCGCTTTACTCTTAAGTTTAAGCGGAATATTTCTCAATATTATTATTCACCGACACCAAATTTTAATTTCTATATTCAAATCACCGACAAAGATACTCAATGCTTTTGATAACTTTGGCAAAGGCATTATGAAAAAAGATCACAGCAGAGGACAGAATAATGTCCAAAGAAGTAACCCTGTAATAGTATTTTTAAAGTCTAAGAAAATGCTGTCACTGATCTGTGCTCTATTTTTACTTGTTATAGTACTAGCTAGTTTGGATGCTATCTCTGATGAGGGTATGTTGGATCTAATAATCATAGTAGTTGTATTCTTTTCTATGTTATGGTGTATTTATTTACAAAAAACTCGGGAGTTTTTTCATAAGTCCAGACAATTTATCTTCGAATCCCTGCCTAGTTTCCAAAGACAGTTAACTCTATTTATCAGCGCGGGGTACTTCGCCGGTGCCGTAAGTGTAGGTGATGACTTTATCGCCGAAGGTTTTATGATTTTGATAGAACACATAGGAGCTTTTGGTGTCATAACATTACTTCCCCTTGTTGTCGTATTAGCATCTATTATT
>CAZKUS010000295.1:0-3016 GCA_964556025.1 uncultured Clostridia bacterium
AGGTTTGATTGGATTGGTCTTGAGAACTATCAAGTTTTATTCGGTGGTGAAGGAATTGTAGGTTCCGCTTTTTGGATGATTCTTTCCTGGACGGTAGTTTGGACCATTGTTGCAACAACTTTGGGTTTTGTCATCGGATTTTTCTTAGCCCTTTATACTAATAATGAACGTGTCAAAGGGAAACGTTTCTTTAGAACAGTATTCTTACTTCCTTGGGCCGTGCCTGCTTTTATTACCATTATGTTCTTTAGTATCATGTTCTCACCGGATGGTATTTTGACTGAAGTTTTGCAACAAATTTTTGATGCCCGTATACATGTGAGAGCCGATACTAATTTGACTAGACTAGTACTGATCTTATTACAAGGTTGGCTGGGAAGTGCTTATATCTTTTTGCTTACTACTGGAGTATTACAATCCATCCCCGATGATCTATACGAAGCAGCAGATATGGATGGTGCTACTAACTGGCAAAAATTAAGGAGAATTACATTTCCTATATGGTTGTTCCAAACTGCGCCTTTGTTAATTACCCAGTATGTATTCAGTTTTAACAACTTTTCATTGATTTACCTGTTTAATGAAGGTGGCCCTTTCCAACCTACAGTTTATGGAAATGTTGCTGGCTCTTCTGATATCCTGATCTCTTATATGTACAGATTGACCATAGAAAACCAAGAACAGGCATTAGGTGCTGCTGTAACTGTATTGATCTCATTTGTGTTGATGATTTTCGCTTATATAGGGTTTAAAAATTCCAAATTCTTCAAAGAGGAGAGATTATGATGGAAACTATAAAGAGAGAGTTTAACCGGATTTTTAGACCAAATAAATCTTCTCTGTATCTCTCTGATAAACAGCCCCTTACTTTTGTGGGCAAAATTAAATTGACTTTCACCTATCTGTTTTTAATAACCTGGGCCTTTCTCATACTCTGGCCCCTTTATCAAATGATCATTTCAGCTTTTAATGGATTTCAGCGCAGATATATTACCCCCAATCATCAATTTGAATTTTCTCTGGAACATTTTGAACACTTATTTGCAGAAACTTACTTTCTTAATTGGGTGGTCAATACTCTGTTCATTTCTAGTTCTACGGCCATTTTGGCTGTGATAGTATGTTCTCTTACAGGTTATGCATATTCTAGATACCGATTTAGGGGGCGAACCCCTTCGTTGATGGCGATTTTACTGGCCCAAAGTGTTCCTATATTTGCAGGAATTGCTGCTTTTTTTACCATGCATTCTATAATTCACGATATCATTCCTATTTTCACTAGACAGATGATGCTTGTAATTATCTATTCCGGTACCCAGATAGCCGCCAATACAGTGGTGATGAAAGGTTATATTGATTCGGTTTCTACAGAGTTGGACGATGCGGCCAGAATAGATGGTTGTACGGATTTACAAATATATAGATTGATAATTATGCCCATTGCTCGTCCCATGTTGGCTATCATTGGATTGTGGTCTTTTATCACCCCGTTTATGGACTATTTAATGCCTAGAGTACTGTTGACAAATCCGCAGTCTTACACTCTGGCCACGGGTCTGTTTACATTAATTTCAGATGAACAGCATATGAATGAGCCGGCTTTTGCTGCTGGAGGACTATTAACCGCCATTCCCATAGTGGTACTGTTTTTGGTACTGCAAAATCAGCTAGTTGCTGGTTTGGCGAAAGGATCAGTTAAAGGATAAAAATTGTTAAACGAGGGGGAGCGAAAATGAAAGTTACATTACAAAGTATTGGCAAAAAATATGAGAGCAATGAAGAATTCACACTGAGAGATATTGATCTGGAGATTGAAGATCAAGAATTCTGTGTCATATTAGGGCCTTCTGGTTGTGGGAAAACTACTTTGCTTCGCATGATCGCTGGTTTAAACTCTATAACTGAAGGCGATCTGTATTTTGGTGAAAAGCGCATGAACGCAGTAGCTTCTAAAGACAGGGATATTGCTATGGTATTTCAATCTTATGCTCTCTATCCTCATATGACAGTTTATGAAAATATGGCTTTTTCATTAATGATGAGAAAAGAGCGGAAAAAACTTATTCAAGAGAGAGTTATAGAGGCTGCTGAAATGTTACAGATAAAAGATCATCTGTACGCCAAGCCCTCTGAAATTTCTGGAGGGCAGAGACAACGAGTAGCTTTGGGAAGATCTATTGTCAAAAACCCTCAAGTTTTCTTGATGGATGAACCTTTATCCAACTTGGATGCCAAGTTGAGAGAGCAAATGAGAGTAGAACTTATTAAATTACATCAGACTCTCGGGACCACTACCATCTATGTGACTCACGACCAAGTTGAAGCTATGACTATGGCGAGTAAAATTATCCTTATGGATGAGGGTAAAATTCAACAGATTGGCAAACCTGAAGAATTTCATCAGCGTCCTGCTAATATGTTTGTAGCTCAGTTTATTGGTTCTCCAACTATGAACTTAATAAATGGTAAAATTACGGACAAAAGATTTATAGCAGACAATGGCATGATTGGAGTTACTCTGTCGAAAGAAGACCAAAAAGTACTGACAAACTATGAGGATAGACAGGTGGCCGTAGGTGTTCGTCCCGAAAGATTTCTGCGTTCCGATGAAAGCAATGAAACATTTGAATGTACTATTGAAGTTGTTGAGATGCTGGGCAAGGAGAAGATACTGTACGCCCTTTTAGATGATGGCAGTTATTTAACTATTTCGACACCGGGACACTATCAATATCAGGCCAATGAAAGATATAGTTTTGGTCTCGATAGAAATGCTCTCCATATCTTCGATTTGGATACTGGAAACAGGATAAATTAAAGCCCTACTATTAGAGTTTGCTTATCTATGTAAATAACATTATAATTAAAAATAATAGCTACTTTGATCTATTCATGACACTGTTGTAAGGAGGTTGTAATTTGGCTAAAAAAGGAGTTACCATAGACGATGTGGCTAAACAAGCAGGGGTTTCACCTTCAACGGTTTCTAGAGTGATATCAAAAAATCCTAAAATAA
>CAZKUS010000296.1:0-3005 GCA_964556025.1 uncultured Clostridia bacterium
AATATGTTGTGATGAGTTCAGTTGCATTTTTAATTGCTAATTTGTTTAATTTACCGCCTGAATTGGCAGTGGGAGTAATTCTTGTAGGAACATGTCCTGGAGGTACTGCCTCTAATGTTATGGCTTATTTGGCAAAAGGAAATGTTCCCGTTTCCGTTTCAATGACTTCTATATCAACAATTTTGGCTCCTATTTTAACTCCTTTTGTAACTTTAATACTTGCCGGTCAATGGTTGCCGGTTTCAGCTGGAGATATGTTTGTAGATATTGTCCAAGTCGTTTTATTGCCTATTATACTTGGTATACTAGCTAGGAGTTTCTTGAAAGAACAAGTTGAAGCTGCCAATAAAATTCTTCCATTGGTAAGTGTTTTAGCTATTATATTAATTGTAGGTGGAGTTGTTAGCATTAATGTAGAAGAGATCGCAACTAGTGGTGCTGCTGTCTTTGTTGTAGTGATTTTGCATAATGTTTTGGGATTACTAATTGGTTATCTTATTGGCAAATTCCTCAACTTAGATGAATCCTCGAGCAGGGCTATTTCTATGGAAGTTGGAATGCAGAATTCAGGTTTAGCTACAAATTTAGCCTTGGCCCATTTTAGTCCAGCGGCGGCTCTGCCTGGAGCGATATTTAGTGTTTGGCACAACATATCCGGTCCCCTGCTTGCCACTTATTGGGCAAAAAGGCCTGTAGAAGAGGAAGAGGAGAATCGGTAGATAAAGCATAAAAATAACAGGGCTATAAACAAAAAAGTTGTTGCCCTGTTATTTTCTTATTCGCACTACTGTCCCGTCATTTATCTCTAATAATTCATTTACATTAATTTTTACTAATGAATTTGGTGTCCCACCACCAGAATATACATAGTCTAATTCCGTTACTTTTGGATCAATTAAGAAGATGGCATCAAACCCAAAAGAAGGGACTCCACCTATTGGATAACCTGTCTTCTGTAGGATTTCATCTGCATCGGCCAATCGTGGACGTTTAATATCCAAAGCTTTTCCTACTCTTGATCTGCTCACTCTATCTTCGCCTTTAGCAATAGCGACGATTAATTTGTCAGTTTCACCTACCATACAGATATTTTTGACTATTTCTTCTGGTGTACAGTTCACCGCTTTAGCAGCATCTTCAACTGTATGTGATGACTCGTTAAATTCGATTAGCTCTGCTTGTAAACCATTGGAATGTATAAATTGATTTAACTTGTTAATGTAATTCACAAAAATACCTCCTTGATATATAAACTGATTTACTTGAAAAGTTGTCATGCACTCTCATGACTCTAGTTATCAAGATTTATACTACCTACTTTATTTCTACCATCAAGTTTTGCCTTATATAAAGCATTGTCAGCTCCTTCAATTAAATCATGATAACTTGGAGATTTTCTATTAGGTGTGATAGTTGCTACCCCCAAACTTGCTGTTACATATTGTGAAGTGGGAGACTTTTTGTGTTCTATTTTGAAGGCTGCGACTTCTTGTCTGATATTTTCTGCTACCATTTCTCCTTTTTTATGAGGTGTAGCAGGTAGTAAAGCTACAAATTCTTCTCCACCATAACGTGCTAGAAAATCACCGGCCCTTTTTAAAGTTGAAGACAAGATGTTAACAACATATTTTAAACATTCATCTCCCTCTACATGGCCGTAAGTATCATTATATAGCTTAAAATGATCTAGATCCAGTAAAATTAATGATAAAGGATGTCCAAATCTCATTCCTCTATTCCATTCAACTTGAATGACTTTTTCAAACTCTCTTCTATTAAATGCTCCTGTCAGCCCATCTCTGCTTGAAATCTTTTCTAAAATATCAGTTTTTCTTTTTAATTCTAAGTGAGTTTTGACCCTTGCTTTTAATATGGGGGCTCTGAAAGGTTTACTTATATAATCGACTGCCCCCAAATTCAGGCCTTTTATTTCATCCTGTTCTGAATCTTTTGATGTCAGAAAGATTACAGGTATTTTCATAGTTTCTTCACTGTTTTTTAAACTCTTAAGCACTTGATATCCGTCCATATCTGGCATAATAATATCTAGTAAAACTAGATCAGGTAAACAGGATTTTGCCTTTGCTAGAGCTTCAAAACCAGTACTAGCTGCAATCACTTCATATTCTTGCTTTAGTTCTTCTGTAAGTATTTTCCTGTTCAATAAAGTGTCATCTACTACTAATATTGTTTGTTTTAGTTGAGATTGATTATCCATGTTGTTTTCCCCCAATAATTATACAGTATCACTAAACATAAATATATTAAAAACCAAATATTTTTATGTATTCGGCTTGATTATTCATAGCACGTCTCAGTTAAGTTGAATGTTGATAGCAAAAACAGAATATAATAGTGCCTATATTTTCATCAAGTTAAGTATTCTATAGATTAAGAGAGAACCCTTTAATGTGTAAAAATTAATTTATTTATGATATGGCATACCTATTTAAACAAAGTTAACAAAATCATTCCATATTATGTTAAAATTTTAGGGAAGCTAATTTTTTTAGCTCACTTAATTTGAATGTTATTACTAACAACAGAATATAACATCGCTTTAATTTTGGCTCTGTTATATTCTGTTGTTGAAGAGTTCAGCTATCAACATTCACTTTAACACAAGCTTCATTTTTGTAAATACACTTTGTTATGGGAGATGGTGTGGTTGTCCAAAGCTATTAGCAAACTAGTTGCAAGAGATACTTACAAATGGATAGTTTGGATGATAGCGGCAGCAGCTTTTTTAATTGTGTTTTTTCATAGATATTCTTTGGGCGTTATTTCTGATGAACTTAGTGGAGAGCTAGACTTGACAGGTACTCAACTGAGTAATTTGGTGTCCATGTACTATTATATGTATGCAATTTTACAGATACCTTTTGGCATTTTGGCTGACACTATCGGTCCGAGAAAAATAACCTCTGTCGGTATGCTGCTGGCAGCTGTGGGTTCTTTTATGTTTGCTTTAGGTTCAAATTTATTTGTGCTGTATATAGGTAGAT
>CAZKUS010000297.1:0-2993 GCA_964556025.1 uncultured Clostridia bacterium
TCCTTGTTATAAGCCATGGGCAGGGCCTTACACACATTGGTCAAAGCCGTCAGATGTCCCATAACTCTTCCGGTTTTACCGCGGATTAGCTCCGGTACATCAGGGTTTTTCTTCTGAGGCATGATACTAGAACCAGTAGCAAAAGCATCATCCAATTCTATGAAATCAAACTCTTTCGAAGACCACAGTACCAACTCTTCAGATAATCTGCTCAGGTTCATCATGATAGAGTTGACACAAAACAAGAGTTCCATAGCGCTGTCCCGACTGCTGACGGCATCCATACTATTTTCAAACACTTTTCTAAAACCTAATTCTTCAGCTACCATAGCGCGGGAGATGTTAAATCCTGTTCCTGCAAAAGCTCCACTACCTAAGGGCATTTCATCCACTCTGGTTCTGAAATCAAAAAGCCGTGTAATATCACGATGAAACTTCCAAAAATAATTGAGCATGTGATGGCAAAATGTAGTAGGTTGGGCTCTCTGCATATGAGTATAACCAGGCATGTAGGTTTCAACATGATCCCTGGATAATGCCCAGATACTCTCTAGTAGTTCAGACATTCCCTCAATTAATTTTACTGACTGATCGCACATAAACATGTGCATATCTACAGCCACTTGATCATTGCGGCTTCTGGCGGTGTGTAGTTTTTTACCAACCGCTCCTATCAGTTCTATCAACCGGCTCTCAATATTCATGTGAATATCTTCATTGGAAACTGAATACGCCAATTCACCTTGCTCTGCTTCTTTCCATATTTGATTCAGCCCTTCTTTAATTTTGGAAGCATCTTGTTCAGAAATTATGCCCTGTTGGGCCAGCATATTAACATGAGCTTTACTCCCCAACAGGTCGTAATAAACCAATTTTTGATCAAATTCTATAGAAGCGGTAAACGCCTCAACTAGCTCATCTGTTTCTTTATCAAATCTTCCGCTCCAGAGTTTCGACATCTTACGCCTCCTATTCTTCTTATTCTTCCTGTTCTTGACCTCTTTTGACTATTCCTTCAGTAGTCAAAGTCAATCCAAACAGATTGATAAAACCTTCGGCATCTTTTTGATCATACACTTCATCTTCTTCAAAAGTTGCCAGATCTTCTCTGTACAAGCTGTATGGTGCCGATCTTCCGGCTATCATCACATTTCCCTTGTAAAGCTTTAACTTGACATGACCAGATAAATTCTTTTGGGTCTCTTCCACGAAACCGTCTAATGCCTGTTTTAAACTACTGAACCAAAGTCCGTTGTACACAAGCTCTGCATATTTATTGGTGATAACTTCTTTAAAGTGCATGGTATCCCTATCTAATACTAAATATTCTAGCTCTTTTTTAGCATGATATAAAAGTGTACCTCCTGGAGTTTCGTATACACCCCTTGATTTCATTCCCAAGAGCCTATTTTCAACGATATCTACACGGCCTACTCCGTGTTTACCGCCTATTTCATTCAATTTTTCCAACAGATCTATAGGAGCTAACTCTTTACCATTAACTTTTACTGGTATTCCCTGCTCAAATTCTAAGTCGACGTATTCCACTTCATCGGGAGCTTCTTCTGGTCCTACAGTCATCAAGAACATGCTGGGATCAGGTTCGTAATTAGGATCTTCCAGTATACCACCTTCATAACTAGAATGGAATAGATTTCTATCAATGCTGTAAGGTTTATCCGGAGTTACCGGAACTGGAATACCATATTTTTCAGCATATTCTACTGCATCTTCTCTTCCTTTAATATCCCATTCTCTCCAAGGAGCAATAATAGCTAGATGAGGAGCTAGAGCTTTTACTGCCATTTCAAATCTAACTTGATCATTACCTTTACCTGTACAACCGTGAGCAATGGCATCAGCCCCTTCTTGTAGAGCTATTTCTACTAACCTCTTGCCGAGAACAGGTCTTGCAATGGCTGTACCTAACAGATATTTGCCTTCGTACATAGCATTGGCTTTAATAGCAGGATACACATAGTCTTTAACAAACTCCTCCTGTAGATCTTCAACGAATACTTTACTAGCACCTGTATCATAAGCTTTTTGTTTAGCACCTTCTACATCCTCTTTTTGCCCCACATCACCAATCATGGCAATCACTTCACAATCGTATTTTTCCTGTATCCACTTAATTGCAACTGAAGTGTCCAATCCTCCTGAATAAGCTAAAACTACTTTGTTAATATTACTCATGCTAAATTCCTCCTTGTGTTAGTTTATTATTAATAAAAAATCCGCCCCACACAAATTCACATTTGTAAGGGACGGATATATTTCCGCGGTACCACCCTGATTGACCGGTAATTTGTATGTCTTGCTCAACATAGATCAAATAATATTAACCGGTTATATCAGGGCAGATTGCGAAATTAAGGGAGTGATGTAAAATACAAAAACTCCCCGCCCGCAAGGGACGAGGAGTTAGCTCGCGTTACCACCCTGATTAACCGGTTAAAATCACACCGGTCCTCTCTCAGCCTGTAACGGGGCAAACCGGAAAAATCTACTTAAAAGCTCTTAACCTAGATACTATCCTAATCAAAATCAAGTCTGAATAAGTTACTAGTAAATAAGCCACGAGCTTTTGTTTGATTCTCAACTCCAGGGTGCGCTTCACTAGCATTCTAGTACTGGGCTCTCACCAACATCCCAGCTCGCTGAACTAGCTATACCAGCTACTCTCCCCTTCATCGTCTTTCATTTATCGGGTCACTGTTATCACTTTAAAGTATTTATATACTATACTACTTTTTTGACTGTTATTTGTCAAGAAGAATTTTGAGGTTAATTATAATTTTGAATTTTTTCTATCCACTATTCAAATTAACAGTGTCTTATGACTCTTTGATGATTAAAGTCAAGAGAATCCGTGACGACTTCTTAAAATTACTTCAAACACTTGTAGCCTATTTATTCATACACTATCTCCACATTTTTAAGATGATTCTCTAATTCTGTAACTAATTCTAATAGTGATTCTTCGTCATTTA
>CAZKUS010000298.1:0-2987 GCA_964556025.1 uncultured Clostridia bacterium
CATCAGCACCATAACCAAGCTGTTGATTTATAGCTGTGGCGTGTTGTACCTCTTCATATTCACGGGTGTAAATATTATACTTAAAATACATTTCTCCTTCTGAACTTTCTCCAGTAGTACTAGCATAGATAGTTCCATCTCTTATTTCCATGGCAATATCGCCAAAAGCAAAAGTTTTTTCACCATCAGTAAAATCTTCATGGTACAATTTAACTTCGTCAATAGCTCCATCTTCATTAAAAGTTACTTTGTAGAGGTCGTCACTATTTTCAAAAATAAACCAGTAAGCTCCAAGACCATATGCGGCACCATATACCCTTGCACTTTTTCCTAACTCATCTTTTAAGTCACCTGCTTTTTTATCTCCTTTACCACTATCAAGATCATAGAAAAATAGAGTATCATCAGGGTTATCAACGTAATAAAGACGTCCATTGTCATTATCGTGGGCTAAAGCGTTAAGTCCTCTTTCTCCAGATTCAAATATTTGAGAGTACGAAACAGACACCGGTTCTCCATCATCATCCTTGTCAATATATATCTCATAAAGCTCCCCGGTTTGACCCTCTTTGTACTGTACACCGTACATATAAGGCGTATCTGCATCTATAAGCACTGTACCAGCCTGGAACGATACTTCCTCAGAACTCGCTTCATCACTAAACCATGCCATGGTAGCTCCCCCGACAAGGGCAGCAACCAGTGCAATTGTTAAAGAAGCAATCATGAGTTTTTTGCTCATGTTATTCCTTCCCCTTTCTTAAGGTGTTTTTTATTCATAAATACTTCTTTCTTGAATAATAGCTCTTTTACCAGTCTTAATTTATTACCCCGGGAGCAGGCTAAGCCTGGCTCCCGAAGATAAAGAATGTTTAACACTTTCTGTTAACAATCCCAAACACCATATTTAGCTTCTTTGCCTATTTATCTTAATCTGGAACATAGACACATATAGACAAGTTAGCTCTGATCATCTACCTCGGTATCAACATTATCAAAAGTATTACCAGAATAAGTTACATTAGCTTTAAATATCTCTAATCCAACTGATGCATCAGTAATAGAGTTATTTGTAATATCTACGCCTGCATCTGAATCAATCCCAATAGCACAATGATTAATATTCTCAAAGGTATTATTATTTATTGTACCGGAAACACCTGGATTGAAATATACACCCATGTGTAGATCTTTAAAAGTACTATTGCTAACATTTACATTAGTACTATTTCCTGTTACAGATAAAATTCCTTGCGCCAAGCTTATATTCTGACCATCAAATGTTACATTGTTAATATTTACATCTTCTTCAGTGGCAAGATAAATTCCAGTATCTCTTGGTTCACCGGAGATATCAGCAGAATTTATTGTTCCTCCTACTAAAGTCACTCCTCTTTCTAATCTAAACCCATCAAATTCTCCTCCAAGAACTATCTTGTCAATACTTGAATCACTTAGAGCATCTTCTAATTCACTCTGAGTAGTTACCATCTCACCAAGAAGACATTCTAAATCTCCAATCTCAGGTGGATCAACCCTGTCATCGTCCTGCCATGCTTCTACACCAAAGGCAAGTCTCATCATACCACCCTGATATGCATTATCAGCCTCTTCAGGCAATTTAGCAGTAACTGTAAATGTTACAGGATCATCTCCAGGAGCAAAAGTATCATCTGCAACTACACCTGCAGGACCACCAGCAGCTGGTAAAATTCCATCACTAACACTACCTACATCACGGTCTGTCTCGACTGTCCATTTTATTACTTCTGAAAGTTCCCCATCTCCATAGCCATTCTCTTGTAGTAAAGCCCGCATATCTTCATCTAAGTTTGGATTATTTTGCCCAGTAATATCTTCCCAGCAAACATATATTCCCCAGTCAAAGTTTTTAGTACCTACGTTCTCAACATCAAATTCCCATTCCCATGTGTCTCCAGGGTTTAAATTATCAATATCAACTTCTGTATAATCTCCCGTTCTTTCTAAATCATCAATATCAATCAACAATGTACCCGCCTGAAATGACACTTCCTCTGAAGCCGCTTCATCCGTAAACCATGCCATTGTTGCTCCACCTATCAATGCAGCCGCCATAGCAATTACCAGCATACTCATCATCATTCTGCTTTTCATCTTTTAAATTACCTCCTGTATTAGTTTTTTAACTTACAGTCGGCAACCGGCTGCCACTCTAGATAGAATATTCTATTTAGAAAGGCCCTGTGGCTTTGCGTCCCTGCCTTTCGACAGGTTTGCCTTTATCAAGTCAAACTTTAAAACTTTCCTTAACAACATCAACTGCACCTTCTTACACCTACAAATAAGCCAGCACCCTCTTTTGATACTCAAGCAAGCGCTTCGCTTGATCTTCATGTAAGATAGAGCATCACTTCCTTTCAAGTGGGTTTATAGGTAAATGAATTATTTTTCTAACAAACTGTCTAACTAATTCCTTAAAGCCAAAACTAAAATATGATTAATATTCATCCAGGCAACTGCCTCCGTATTCATCAATAGCATTGTGAGATGCCTGGATAGCTTTTCCTTCCACTTCAACTGTGTATTTTCCGCCTTTAGCCTCCGGGGTTAAACATCCTGTGAGGCAAAGCTTGACAGAGCTGCCGGGAGACACGGGTTCACGATAAAACCAGTAACCATCGAACTCACACTCACTATCATCTACCTGCTCCCAGTTATAATTATCTTTAGAGCTACAGTTACAGTCTTCTGTCAAACCCCAAATTATAGACTCAGAGTCTTCGCCCTTATCTTCATACACTTCCGCATGCAGGGCAATATAGACAGTATCACTCTCATTCCAATCATACTCCTCGCCTTTCAACTCTTTATCTTCATATTCTCCTTCTAAGGAAAGCTCAAATTTATAACTATTAACTAACCCATTAATCTCGCTTACAAAAGGAAATTGCCCGGGAATTGAGTTGTTGTTTCCACTAGTTGGGATCAAGTCCAGCTCGTCTGTT
>CAZKUS010000299.1:0-2962 GCA_964556025.1 uncultured Clostridia bacterium
TATCATGTTTTTTATAGATCTAATTTTTCTAGCTGTTATATTATTTATACTTTTTAGTTTAATAATCCTCCCATTCCAGTTTGCTTTTTATTCATTTTTAAATATTTTAACTGTTCCCGTTCAACTTTGGAAAATTGCTACTAATAAAAAACTTAGACAAAACCATGCCTTAGAACACGGCACTATAAATGTTTTAGAAAAACAATTTGGATATCGTCGTTTAGCAGGTTATGCTACTGAAAATGGATTTTATATTCAGGGAAAAGTTCACCCCGAACACCTTGAACAAGCAGCCATAATTGGATTAAAGCGAATACAAAGAGGTGAATATAATTTAGCTATTCATGACAGGTGCGGTACTAGTATATTAGCAGCAAATTTTGTATCTGCTATAATTTTCATTGTATTATTATGGCAAACTGGAATGATTAACTTTCTTAATATTATAGTTGCAGTAGTGCTATCGCAATTCGCAGGACCTGTAGTAGGTAAAATATTACAAACATTAATTACCACTTCAACTAGAGTTAATAACATAGAGATTGTCGGAATACAACATAATTCCCGTAATATGTTCGGATTATTTGGTTTAAGATTCACTTCCACACCTAATAAATTTTTTATCCGAACTAGGCAAGGAGCTCAAACCGAAATAGTGCACTGGTGATTTCAACTGTTGTTTATCTACCGAATAAGGTTTTCATCTTGACTAAGCGCATCATATCAGTATGACTTAATATCCCAACTAAGTAACCATCTCGCATTACTAAAACTCTACCTGCATTGTGTTGGGCCATTTTCATCATGGCATCAACCGCCTCATTTTCCGGTTCCATAACTATACATTCCGATAGAGGTGTTATGATATCCCGTACTTTAGTTTGACCAAATTTTGCTCTATCAACTGTTTTAACTTGATTCATAGTGACTAATCCTGCTAAATAAGATCCCCCTACAACTGGAAAGGCAGAAACCTTGTATTTGTAAAATTCATCAATAAGCTCTTCTACAGTCTGTTCTGTGGAAACTACTACTACCTCTCGACTCATAACATCTT
Source organism: uncultured Clostridia bacterium (assembly GCA_964556025.1). GTDB lineage: Bacteria > Bacillota > Natranaerobiia > Natranaerobiales > Natranaerobiaceae > Natranaerobius. The sequence goes on from CAZKUS010000299.1 coordinate 1,058, forward strand.
TGACTCGATATCCTGATAATGTATTCTTCAAAGAAACTTGTGAATAACTACTCTGTCCCGCTTGATACAATAACCATCCCAAGAAAATATACCATAGCCCCATAACTGATACTGTTACAGTTATCAAGAACCCAAAACCTATCAACAAGAAAGCGAAAATACTTCCAGCGATAACACTAATTTTAGTAGCTAATAGTTGATCTTTTTTATAATACCAAATAATCGCTCTCAAAATTCGTCCACCATCTAGAGGGAAAGCTGGAACCATATTCACTAAACTGATAGTTAAGTTTATATTTGCTAAGAAAGCCCAAATTTGAGTAATTGGCAACTCAAAAGGAAAAATTAAATAAATGAGCCAAAATAATAATGCAACAACTATACTGGACAAAGGCCCTACAATTGTAATCTTAAATTCTGCAGGTGAGGTTTTAGGTTCTTCATCTAACTGAGCTACTCCTCCAAAAATAAACAAAGTTATTTTTTTAATATCATGGCCCTCGCGAATAGCCATTAACGAATGAGCAAATTCATGTATTAAAACAGAAGTGAATAAAAGTACTGTAGTGAAAATTCCCATTAACCAGTAAACCCAATCTTCCATTTCCGGTATTATTCCAGGAAAATAACCTGTTGCTAAGCTGAAGCTAAAAACCATAAAAATAATTAACCAACTAAAATCAAGCTCTACATCAATCCCAAATAATCTAGTAAGTTTAATAGAGTTTGAGAACAATAGATCACCCCAATTTCCAAATCATCTATAGATATTTAGTGTAACTACCTTGATCTTTAATACCATTATAAAACTTTTCAAAGTCTATCATATAGTTGAAGTCATCTTTTTCTTTAAACCTCTGGCCTTTCAGGTCTAAATTTCTGATAATCAGCAACTCTTCATTTATATTCGAAGCTTGCAATAGTTGAATACCAGAAGGTGCCCAAACTCCGCTACCTCCCCAAAAATAAACATCACTTATATCATGCCTTCCAACCATATTTGCAGCTAAACTGAATACTTGATTATAAGCTGCTTTCGAGGAATTCATTAGATTCCACAAAAAACCATAATAATGGTCAGTTTTTATATTCATTTCTGGGTATTCTCTCTTCGCTTCAGATCTCCAATTGGCCATGGTAATTATAGCATCTACATCATCATCAACAGCGTACTTTCTAGCCAGTTCAACAAAGTTAAGATCATAACAAATTAGAAAACCTAGTCTGCCCCATTTAGTATCAATAGTCAACCTTTTATCAGGTCCTCTAGTAAAATATTTTTGCTCAATTGGAGTCAAAAATATTTTATTGTAAATAAATGTTTCATCATATGGGTCAATATTTGGGTTTAATATAAAAGTTGAATTGTAAAATGCTTCACCTGTAATTTTAACATTATTGTAAAAAATATATTCTAATCCTAGACCATCGTCAGTCAAACTGTTTCTGATATTCTTTACCCAAGAGGCAATTTGACTATTTTCACCCCTACGCAAATGATCCCTTACCTCTTCTTCATTATCGCTTTCCCACACATACCCGGTAACACAAAGTTCAGGGAAAATTACAATATTTACTTCTTTTTCATGGGCAAGCTCCACAACTTCTTCCATCTTTCGTAAATTTTCTTCAATATCAACAGACAAATTTAAATTTGCCAATAATATTGTAGGACTGTTCTCATTACTGGAAAAAAATCGTTCTACTACCCGATACTGCATAAAAATCCCTCCCCTATTACTTTCTTAATCAGTGTCTAGTAGTTCCTGTAACAATTATTGTATTTGATACTGAATGCCGGGTTAATATATCATGCTCATGGACAAGCAATTGATCAAGAAGCTTTAATTCTACTGTTTGGGAGTTTTAGATGTACCAACCCGAAACATTGAATGTGAAATTGAA
>CAZKUS010000300.1:0-2954 GCA_964556025.1 uncultured Clostridia bacterium
ATGAGTAAAATTCTAATAATCGACGATGAAGCGGCAATATGTTCATCTCTCAAATTTGCCCTAAAAGATGACTATACAGTGAAAACAAGCACAGATCCATATCAAGGGCTTAAAATGCTGGAAGAAGAACACTTTAATCTGGTGCTCTTGGACTTGAAACTGGGAAATGCCGATGGCATTGACATATTAGAACAGATAAAAACCATTGATAGCGATATCATGGTCATCATTATGACAGCTTATGGAACCATCGAATCTTCGGTAGAAGCTGTCAAAAAGGGAGCTTTCTCTTATATAACTAAACCTCTAAACGTGGATGAACTACTAATTCAGATCCAGAAAGCACTACAGTATCAAAATATGAATCAACAGATAGACCATTTAAAACGCGAGCTACAAGAAAAATACAGTTCAAACGGAATTTTGGGGAAAGCCCCGTCTATGAAGAAAATCTTCAAGTTGATAGAAAAAGTGAAAGACATAAATACTAATGTAATGATCACTGGAGAAAGTGGTACAGGTAAGGAATTAGTGGCCAGAGCTATTCACTACAATGGTGCGAGAAACCAGGGTCGGTTTGAAGTAGTAAACTGTGCAGCCATTCCTGAAAACCTCTTAGAAAGTGAACTCTTTGGGCACAAAAAAGGCGCTTTTACAGGGGCAGTAGATGATAGAATTGGAAAATTCGAACTGGCAAATAAAGGCACTATCTTTTTGGATGAAATAGCCGAAATGCCCATGTCTCTCCAGTCCAAACTGTTGCGAGTTCTGCAGCAAAAAGAGGTGACTCCCCTAGGAAGCAATGAAGCTAAACAGTTAGATATCAGAGTGATAGCAGCTACTAATCAAGATGTGAAGCAGCTGTTAACTGAGGGGCAGTTCCGACAAGACCTGTACTATCGCTTAAATGTAATGGAGATTCATTTACCTTCACTTCGCTCTAGAAAAAAAGACATTCCCATTTTAGTCAATCATTTTATTACAAAGTTCAACCAAGAACTCAACACCCAGATTAAAAATATTTCTTCTGAAGCCATTAACTGCCTCTGTAATTACGATTATCCCGGGAATGTCAGAGAACTGGAGAATATCATTGAATCTTCCATGGTCGTTACAGAAGGCGATGTTATTCAATGGTATCATCTTCCCGAAGAAGTTATCAATAAATCAAAGGGAAGTGTAAAATGGCAGGAATCCCAGGGTTTGTGGAACTATATCGGTATTACTCTAGAAGATTTAGAAAGAGAGTTTATTGAGATTACATTAAAATACAACCAAGGCCATAGAAAAGAAACAGCCAATATGCTCGGGATCAGTGAAAAAGGGTTGAGGAATAAACTGCAAAAATACGATATCCAAGATTAAAACACTGTTATATTCCGTTATTGCTATCAAAACTCAATTACAAATGAGCTAAGATTTAGGGGAAGAAACTTCCGGACCGGAAGTTTCTTCCCCTTTTTTTATTGTCCCAAAATCCTTTTAACAAATCAGGCTATCAGCTATGAGTGCCTGTAATGCGCGATTCCTGTCAACTATACCTGGCTTTGATTAAAATTGGCATAGATTTTGCAACTGCATAGATAGAACCACAAATTTAATTCTATGGGGGGGTAAGATTATGTCTATGAATTGGAAAGGTAATTGGAAGGCTAAATTAGCTATTTTATTAGCACTGATGTTAGTAGGCACTTCTATTATGCTCGGTTGTCAGGATATTGACGAAGATGCGAAGAAAAATGGAGAAGAAGGGGAAGAAGCAGAAGAAGGTGTGACACAATTCAGTTGGGGAACTGCTGATACGGGCTCTGCAGGACACACTGCTCTCACAGCACTGGTCACAGTTTTAAACCGAGAAATGGATGATTACAATTTCAATGTATTGCCAACTCCCGGAGCTGTTTACAGTATGACAGACTTTGCTCACGGTGAATTAGACGGATTTTACGGCGCCGACGTAGGATTCTTGGAATATGCGGAAGAAAGATCTAGATTTGAAGAATTTGAATACGATGAAGCCGAAAGAGACTTGGTACAGGCCTTTTGGGGCTATACTCTGGAAGTAGGATTGGCAGTTCACGCCGATGACTATGATGAATACGATGAGTGGCGCGATCTAGAGGGAGAGACCATGTTTACAGGACCTGCTGCCTGGGACGTTCGCGCAGCCCTAGATATTCCGCTGCAGGATCAATTAGGTATGGATTTCAATTACGAAGAGATTGACTTGGATATGGTCGGCTCATCACTGGATGCGGGCCATATAGACGGTATTAATGCTTATACTTCAGGAGAAAGCACAGTACCTAGCTGGCTAATTGAAGCAGAACTGGAATCGGACATAGAAGTCATAAATCCCAGTGAAGAAGAGATTGAAATATTAAATGAAGGTGGCGTCGAGGTGGTAGACGTAGATCCCGATGTATTTGAAACTGATATGGAAGAAGATACAGTTAAGAGAATACCATTTTACTATGGATTCCACATGGGCCCCGAAGAAGTACCAGCAGAAGATGTTCATGAGATGTTAAATGTAATCAAAGAACATACTGACGAACTAACTGAACAAGATGAAACTTTTGCTCAAATTGACGAAGATATGGTGGACATTCAAGTAAGAGGAATAGAATCAACTATAGATTATGTGGAAATACATCCTGGAACCAGGGACTTTTTAGAAGAACACGATGCATGGAATTCCGATTGGGACGACAATGTAGCTGGTGAATAAGAGTTGTGGGGGTATACCCCCAACTCTTACTTTCCAAAGGGGGGAATAACATGGCTGAAAATAATAGTCAACTATCCAGCAAAATACCTAAAATAGCTCATATAATGCTGTTAATATTTGCCGCTTTTTATTTGATACGGGTTATTCACTATTATCAAACGGGAACGGGTGGCCCGTCATTGTTGGCGGTTACATTACTTCCCATAGCTTATATTATAGCCAC
>CAZKUS010000301.1:0-2918 GCA_964556025.1 uncultured Clostridia bacterium
ACAATAATTTTACCCTAAGGTGTTAAAAATATACAAAAAAATGGAAAAAACCAAAGTGAAAAGTATCGTGAATTTTGATGTGATAAACGGTGTGATTTACTCCTTTTCAACTCGAAAATCAAACCCCTTAAGCTTAGTTAGGAGGTGTTTTTTTGTGTATTATTTTTGATAGAAAAATGTAGCAATAGATTTAAAACCTAGCCTATGTGCATCAAAAATTTGTTCAGTGCTTCCTACAAACAGTACGCCACCTTTTGTTAATGCTTTGTAGAAATTTTCATAAAGAACTTTTTTAGCGGCTTCTGTGAAATATATCATCACATTCCGACACAATATTAAATCAAAATCAGTATCATAGGAATCCTCTAACAAATTGTGTTTTTTAAATGTAACACATTTCTTTATATCATCATTTACAGTGTAAAATTTATCATCTTTGTGAAAATACTTTGATAGCCTATCGGGTCTGACTTCTTTTATCCTTTCTTCTGAGTAACTGCCTTTTCTAGCTTGATTCAAGACTGTATTATCTAAATCTGTTGCCAAGACATGAATTTTTGACATAGGAAAAAATTCATTGAGAAGCATAGCAAGAGAGTAAGGTTCCTCACCAGTAGAACAAGCGGCACTCCACACTTTTAGCTTATCTTTGTTTTGTTCTTTAATTATTTTGGGTAAAATTTCTTTTTCTAATGTTTCCCACCTCTGTGAATTTCTAAAAAACTCGGATACATTTATAGTTATGCGATCTAAAAATTCTCTATATAACTGCTCATCTTTTTGTAAAGCTTTCCAATATCCCTCGTATGTATTAAAACCACGTTTTTCCATTAAAGTCGTTAACCGTCTTTTCATTTGCTTTTCTTTATATTGATTTAAATCTACACCAGTTTTCTTGTGAACGTTGGATTTAAATATTTCGAAAGACTCTTTGTTCAACTTTTCAACTCCCTCCCCTATTAACAACAAAAATATTAGAGCTATTTGCTAAAAAAAAGATCTATTTCTCGCTTAGCACTATCGGTACTGTCGGATCCATGAACTAAATTATGCGTAATATCTAATGCAAAATCACCACGAATGGTACCTGGAAGTGCTTTTTGTGGATCAGTTTCGCCCATCAAAGTACGGACAGTTTGAATAGCTCCTTGACCGGACCAAATCATGGCAATCACAGGTCCACTGGTTATGTAATTTATTAGTTCTGGAAAGAATGGTTTATCTTTGTGTTCTTGATAATGAGCTTTTGCTAATTCTTCATTAATATGCATTAGCTTCATGTCGACTAACTGTAGCCCTTTTCTCTCTAGGCGCGAGACTATTTCACCAATTAATCCCCTATTTACTCCATCTGGTTTTATCATAACAAATGTTTGTTCTGTTTCTGGCATAAAAAACTCCTCCTTCTTTACATATTTTTTGTTATGTTAATAAACATTTAATTCATATTCCACTAATTTTGGCTGTGCTAAAGTTGAATATTGATAGCTAAACTCTACGATTGAACTAATTCTGTGTATAAACAGATCCAATAGTTTGATAATCGTTATTGATAATTCATTTATTAAATTGTAACTTATTTTTACAGTGACTGCAACTGCCCGGCAAAGCTAAATTATTTTGTTGTTTAATTATATGATACCACAGTTAAGATGAAACTGGTGGGATTAACATATTAGGTGGTTCAATACCGGTTTCCCTCATGAGTTTGTAGGCAGTTATTTTACTTGATTCAAAAACTTGTGGTAACCCAATACCGGGGGATGTACTTTCTCCAGCGAAAAATAATCCTTTTATGTCAGGACAAATATTATCAGGACGTTTCAAAATTGTTCGCGTCAAACTGTTCGAATAATCATGACAAGAACCGAAGCTATCGTTAAAGTCGGCTTCCAAATCAAATGGAGTGTAAAAGTGATTGTATTCAATATATTTGTTTAGATCTATTCCTTTTAATTCAGTTGATAACCGTTTGATTACTTGTGATTTTATTTTTTTTAAGAAAAGATCGTCCCAATGTGGTGAACCTTTGTTTGAATTTGGTACAGGAATAGTTATTTTTAACACAGAATGATGTTCTAGAGCCAGTGAATAATCTGTTACTGAAGGGTTGTGAACACTAAATATTAGATTTTCGGGCATATTACCTTTTCTTATTTGTTGTAAATATTCTAGGTAATTTTCTGGCAGAAAAATACTGTGATGTGGTAGTTCTGTAAAAATTGTATTTAGACCAAAATAATAAGTTAATTTTGATGGTAGATATTCACTTTTACTACTAACCGATTTTTTTAGTGATTGAATTTTTTGTCCGGTCAACAAATTTTGTAGACTGTAGTTTAACTCTGTAGTTAAAATTACATGTGTACATGTGATTTTTCTCCCGTCTTTGATAGTTATTTCCTTAACCTGTTTGTTTTCTATATTTACATGTTCCACTTCAGAATTAAATTCAATCTTACCGCCTAGTTCTTGAAAAGCTTGTTTCATTTTAGAAGTTAACTGATTTATTCCTCCAACAACATAGTAAATTCCGTTTTTAAGACTTAAATAATTAATTATAGTGTATATAGAATTAGAATTTTCCGGGTAGATACCAAAAAAACTTCCTATCAGGGAGAAAGACGCTTTAATCCGATGATCATTGAAGTATCTATTTAAGTTTTTCCACAAATTTGTTGGTCTTAGGTACGGTAGTGCGGTTATTGTCTGTAAATTCAATAAATCAGTTATAGAATGATAATCATTACGAAGTAATGGGTATATTTGCTCATATTTGTTGTGATTTTCCTCTATGAATTGATCTACTCCATTGATATCTTGAGGATTAATCGTCTTAATATGATCTTTGAATCTATTTAGGTTCTGACTGGGTGATAATTTACTGCTATCGTGAAAAATCAGTTGGTATTGAGGAT
>CAZKUS010000302.1:0-2917 GCA_964556025.1 uncultured Clostridia bacterium
TACATATACGGGAGTTAGAAGATAAAGGTTTTTCTCTGAGTCCGTGACCCTTAAAGTTTTGCAAAAATTCAAATCACCTTTGACAGTTGAACTAGAAATAGATATTATGGTGATAGACTATGTGTGATAAAAATCACAAAAATTAGTGCTGTAATATAATAAGTAGTTGAACATACAAATACTGAAAGAGTACAAGCCGAGACTGAATTGGACTTAATTATCCCTGAAGATATAGGGGGATTAAAATAATTGAGTGAATATTTTTTAGGAGGGATCAGCATGGGTAATATTGTCATCGCTTCTGGAGTGAGAACGCCTATTGGTGCTTATGGAGGTTCTTTGAAAGATTTTCCGGCACCTAAATTAGGTGAAAAAGTAATTAAAGAAGCCTTAGATAGGGCTGGAGTTAATTCAGAGAAAGTAGATGAAGTTATCATGGGAAACGTCCTTCAGGGAGGACAGGGAATGAATCCATCAAGACAAGCGGCCCTGGATGCGGGATTGCCTGTAGAGACGCCCACTATGACAATCAACAAAGTATGTGGATCAGGGTTGAAAGCTTTGATTTTAGGAGCTCAAGCCATTAAAGATGGTGACAGTGAAGTGGTTGTAGTAGGTGGTATGGAAAATATGAGTCAGGCTCCTTATTATTTGTCTAAAGCTAGATTTGGCTATAAAATGGGGCATGATAAATTAGAGGATGCCTTAATTAAAGATGGACTTTGGTGTTCAATTACAGATACACATATGGGTAATACAGCAGAAAATATTGCTGAACACTATAATATTACTCGAGAAGAACAGGACCAGTTCAGTGCTGAAAGCCAAGAAAAAGCTGAACAAGCAATTTCTCATGGATGGTTTCAAGATGAAATACTTCCTGTTGAAATTCCTCAGAAAAAGAAAGATCCAATAATTTTTGATACTGATGAGCATCCTAGGCCGGGAACTACAGTAGAAAAACTTGCTAAAATGAAACCAGCTTTTCAAAAAGATGGAACAGTTACTGCTGCAAATGCTTCCGGGATAAATGATGGCGCTGCTGCTCTAGTCATAATGACTGAAGAAAAAGCTGAAGAATTGGGTGTAGAGCCTTTAGCTGTATTAGAGGGATATGCATCTGCCGGTTGTGAACCTGAACAAATGGGGATTGGCCCGGTGCCAGCAACTAGAAAAGTATTAGATAAAACTGGTTATAAAATAGATGACTTACAATTAGTTGAAGCCAACGAAGCGTTTGCAGCACAAAGTTTAGCTGTTGTTAACGAATTAGGTATTGATAAAGAGATTGTCAATATTGCCGGTGGAGCAATTTCCTTAGGTCACCCTATAGGTGCTAGTGGTGCTAGAATTTTAGTTACATTACTACATCAGATGAAAAGAACTGGGAAAGAAACCGGTCTGGCCACATTATGTGTAGGTGGAGGAATGGGAGTTTCGGCAATTGTCTCTAGAAAGTAATAGGAAAGAGATAAATTTGCTTAACCAATAATATTATAAAGAACAAGAGGAGGTAATGATATGAAATTTATCGTAATTGGTGGAAGTGGAGAGATGGGTTCTGCGGCATCATATGACCTAACCCGAAGCGAAGGGGTAGAAGAGCTCACCATTGTCAGCAGAAGTGCCCGTAAGGAAAATCTACATCCCAAAATGGCAGAAAGTGATAAAGTAAATGTTAAAAATCTAGACATTAGTGATCACGATGCCATGGTAGAAGAGATGAAAAAATATGATGTAGTAGTTAACTGTGTAGGACCATTTTATTCTACTGGTTACAAAGTGGCTAGTATTGCCATTGATGCCGGGGTTAATTATGTAGATATTGCTGATGATTACGATGCTGTAGAAAAAATGCAGGATGAAAAGTTGGATAAAAAAGCAAAAGAAGCTGGAATAACAGTGTTATATGGTATGGGAGCAGATCCTGGTACTGCCAATGTATTAGCTAAGTATGCTGCTGACAAAATGGATTCAGTAGAAGAAGTAGAGTTTTTCTGGATATTGGGAGCTTCCGATTGTAAAGGTAAAGCAGTTTGGGAGCATATTTTACATATGAATACAGATCTTGTTCCTCAATATATTGATGGTAAATTGCAACAAATACCTGCTGGTTCTGAAAATGAAGTTGTTGATTTTATTGAACCTTTCGGTAGCTGTAATGTTCACTATGTAGGGCATCCAGAACCATTGACCATACCTGAACATTTCCCAGGCGTGAAAAGAGTAGTAAACAAAGGTGGTATTTTGCCTGATTGGGTAAATGAAGCAATTAAAGTACAAAATCAATGGGGTTTCACTAGTCCTAAAACTATTGAAGTAAATGGACAAGAGGTATCTCCTAGAGAACTCGCCATGGAACTTTGGGGAGAGCGGCCTCCTGAAGGTGATCTAGGTGAGTACACTTCCGGAGTTAAAGTTGTTGTTAGAGGAACAGTTGATAATGAACCAACAACCTATACTTATGATTTAGGAGGAAATACGGGTCCCGGAACAGGTATCCCGGCTTCCATAGGTGCACAGATGATTGCCAGAGGAGATGTAAAAGAAACTGGTGTTGTTGCACCAGAAGGGTGTATTGATCCTGAAATTTACTTGTCAGAGTTCGTGAAAAGAAAAGCAGTTATTTATGAAAATAAAATGCCTACTGATGTTATTAAAAAACGTAAAAAATAACAAGGCTAACTAAACCAGTTAATTACCATAAAGAGATATGCGATAAATTAATGAACTGCCCGGAGTAATTGCTCCGGGCAGCTTACTAATTTGCTATATGAATCGTTTACTTTATCTAAACTAAATCGCTTGATTGGTTAGTGCATTATAAAATAACAAATTTACTCATGGTGATGTCAAAGTGTGTTAAAATTGAATTGAGGTATCTGCAAATTATTTGGTTCAGTTTAAGTTGAATGTT
>CAZKUS010000303.1:0-2912 GCA_964556025.1 uncultured Clostridia bacterium
ATCACATAAAATACCCCCGTAGTATCTCATATAAGAGATACTACGGGGTATTTATTACAATTCCTTAGTCTTTCTCCAATCCCAGATACCCGGAAAACAGTTCTCGGAAAAATTGTTCCCTATCAATATCTACTGCAACTTGTACCGTGTTTTGCTTTTCTTTGTGCTCAACTTCATTATATTTTTCCTTATTTTCATCTTTTATGTCATGGTCACCTGATACTGAATCCAGTTCTGTTTCCGTTTGACAGATTGTTCTACCTAAAGTATGTGTACCGGTAAGTTCTACATCCACATGCATTTTTCTAGTTTTAAAGATGTTGGGATTCAGGGCATAAGCCACAGCACAAGCATCGTGAAGGGCCATATCGTGTTCTCTGTTCATCTGTTTTTTAAAAAAGTCCATAAACTCAAGTGTCACTTGAGCTGCGGGGTGATTAATATTCTGAAAGAATTTACGTTCGTATTCCCCGGGTTTTGTCCGTTCAGTGACATCAAGTCCCAACATAACTAATGAGACTTGACTGTTGAACACAATATTGGCCGCATGGGGATCAGCAAAAACATTATATTCGGCCGAGGCAGTTCGATTTCCTTGACCCATAGCACCCCCCATGATAATGACTTCATCAATTTGTTCTACTATCTCCGGGTAAAGTCTAATGGCTAGAGCCAGGTTTGTCATAGGACCTACAGTAATAACTTTTACTTGACCAGGATAAGCTCTAACCTTCCGTGCCATAGCCATAGCAGCATGTTCATCTTCTGACGTAATTTCCCACACTGGTTCTGGTAATAATGTATCACCTAAACCACTCTGTCCGTGTATCATTTCTCCTGAAACCCGGTCCCGTATCAAGGGTGTACTGACACCTCTATGCACAGGGACATTATTTATACCCAAAAACCGCAGCAACCTTAAAGCATTGTTAGTAGTTTTATCTATATCTACGTTTCCAAATACAGTAGTAACTGCTAGAGGATCTAAAACATCTCTCCTACCCATAAGAAAAAACAAGGCAATAGCATCATCCAAACCAGGATCAGTATCGAAGATGATTTTCTTCTTTTGATTAAATTCGCCCAATGTTCCAGAATTCAAGGTCTTCCACCACCTTTAGTCTTTGTTTATCGGTGCAGCTAAATTGAATATTGATTGCAGCGACATTTTAAATATTTATAGCAGAGCCATTTATTTGTTATTTTCTCCATCCTTCCCACTATCGAAGTCTTCACTGGTTTCATCTTGATTTCTTTGATTACTTGTGTATTGACTTTCTTCAGATGGTTTACGATTAGATGTGAACGATTGCAGTCTCTCTTTCACTCTCCTGTAAACTGTATCTCGTTGATCGTCTCCGGTCAAAAGTCCTGATTTCATACCTGTCAGCAGTTCCATACCCTCATCAATGGTACTGATTGCATATATGTGGAAGTCTCCTTTTTGACATGCATCAACAATCTCTTGGGAAAGATTTAAATTGTTCTCATTCTGTTTTGGAATAATAACACCCTGTGTTCCTGTAAGACCTTTCAACTTGCAAGTAGTGTAAAACCCTTCTACCTTTTCTGTAACTCCACCTACAGGTTGAATTTCACCTTTTTGATTTACCGACCCAGTCACTGCCAGGTCTTGACTCAGGGGTATATTTCCGGCACTGGACAGTATAGCGTAAATTTCGGTACTGGATGCACTGTCTCCATCAATACCACCATAAGTTTGTTCACAACACAAGCTGGCAGACATCCCCAACTGTTCCTGGCGAGAAAATAGGCCATTTATCAAGCCAGATAAAATCAGTACACCTTTATCGTGAATTTTACCGCTGAGTTTAGCTTCACGTTCAATGTTGATGATACCTCTGCGCCCGGGATAGACATTGGCAGTAATTCGGAAAGGTTTACCGAACATAAAATCACCTAAATTATAGACAGCTAAAGCATTGACCTGACCATTCACATCTCCTCGGGTATCCACCATAATATTGTTTTCATCTATCTGTTCTTGTATCTTCTCCTCCGGTCTGTTTACCCGATCATTTTTCTCTTTGATTGCCTTATCGACATGTTGGCGCGTTACCTGTTGCGCCCCTTCCAAGGCAGCCCAGGTATCAGCTTCGTACATTATTTCCACTATTTCGTTGAACTTAGTAGATAACTTGTTCTGATGACCGGCCAACCTAGAACTGTATTCCACTACACTGGCCACACCAGACCCGGTAAAACTGCGAAAATCGTCTTGGCGACAGTGAGATGCTATAAAAGCTGCCATTTGCTTGACATTGGCATCATTCCTGGTCATATTGATGTCAAAATCTGCTTTGATCTTAAACAGTTTGGTGAACTCCTCATCCAATTGATACAGAAGTTGATAAAGTTCTTCATTTCCTACTATGACCACTTTAGCATTGACAGGTATTTCTTCTGGTCTCAATGAGGACATGGCTATCATACCGATATGCTCGCCTAAGTTTTCAAGTCTCAACTCACCTGTTGTCAGTATTCGCTTAAGTAGTTCATAAGCCATAGGTGTTTTGAGTACATCTTTGGCTTGTAAAATCAAGTAGCCGCCATTAGCCCTATGAAAAGCTCCTGGCTTAATCATGGTAAAATCAGTCACAGCTGTCCCCATTTTATTCATGTATTCCATTTTACCCAGTAAGTTATAATAAGTAGGGTTAGTTTCAACTACTACTGGGGCCCCTTCTTGTTCGCAGTTGTCCACCAGTAAGTTTACCTGATATCTTTTAGTGATATCTTCTTGAGATGCTTGAGGTTTTAAAAAGGCTAGCGCGCCTCCGTCATCTCCTTCATCATCTTTAGGAATAAAGTGCTCACTATTTTTTACTATGTCTTCAGCAACTTCTTGTAAATAAGTCAGCACTTTATCATTATCTTGATAACGTTGTTTG
>CAZKUS010000304.1:0-2894 GCA_964556025.1 uncultured Clostridia bacterium
TATTGGCAATGGACGCTATTGGGAATCAAGCTTCAAAGTATCGATATATGTGTGGTGGTGATCCTTGGAAGGTTCCTGTGGTTTATAGAATTGCAGGCTCTGGAATAGGTGCAGGTGCAGGTTTGCATCATTCTCAATACCTAGAGTCAATGTTTCTTCACTTTCCTGGATTGAAAGTTGTTTCACCCTCAAATCCTGCCGATGCGAAAGGACTACTCAAATCTGCTATTAAAGATAATAACCCTGTTGTGTTTATAGAATACAAGACTTTGTACTCAGTTGTGGGAGAAGTTCCAGAAGGGGATGACATTAGTGAACCTCTTGAAGAAGCTAAAATTACTCAGGAGGGGACAGATGTCACTATTATTTCTTATGGAACAGGTGTTGATAAGGTAAAGGAAGCGTCTGAAGAGTTACAAGAAAAGGGTGTTTCAGTAGAGATTGTTGACTTGCGTACTATACATCCACTAGATAAAAAAACCATAAAAACCTCAATACAAAAAACAGGAAATGTAATAATTGTAGAGGATTGTCCTAAAACAATGGGAGTTGGAGCAGAAGTGAGTGCAATTATTGGCGAAGAAATAATTGAATACATGGAATCACCAATCCAGAGAGTCGCTGGGGAAGACACTTGTATACCAGCAAACAAAGAATTTGAAGAAATAGTAGTACCGAAAGTTCAAGATATAGTTACAGCGGTGGGAAGGTGTGATATCTATGATAGTTGAAATAAAGGTCCCAAGTTTGGGCGTTGCAGTTAAAACCGTAACAGTTATCGTAATAAATAAAAAAGAGGGCGATCAGGTTAAGAAAGGTGATATCATTGCCGAAGTGGAGTCCAATAAAGCTTCTTTTGAAGTTTATGCTCCTGAGGATGGAACGATAAAAGCCATCAATGCATCTGAAAAGAAGACTGTTAATGTTGGTGATGTTATAGCTACACTTGAAACTTCAGAGCAAGGTGAAACTAATGAAAAAATACAAGATCCTGAATTAAAGAGTGTTACAAAAGGTGTCAATGAAGATAAGGCATTACCCAAGAAACACAGAATTTATCCTGCAGCGAGAAAGCTGATAAAGAAAAATGGCTTAGACTCAAATTCAATAACGGGATCTGGTCCAAATGGGATTATAACAAAGAGAGATGTTGTCAAAGAATTAGAGCAAAACCAGACAGATGTCCGTGAAGAAAAAAAGGATTTCCCCGATGAAGTGATTCCATTTACAGGAACTAGAAAAGCAATCGCCGAGCACATGGTAAATAGTCTGCAAACAGCAGCCCATGTAACTACCCTTGCAGAAATAGATATGACAAATGTTATAAATTTAAGAAAAGAAGTGAATGAAGAATTAAAAAATGAATTAAATAATAAAATATCTCCCATGGCATTTGTCATAAAAGCTGTCTGTACAGCTATTCAGGAATATCCCATTATGAATTCAATACTGGACGAGGAGAAAGAACAAATTATATTAAAAAAATCTGTAAATCTAAGTTATGCTATCGATACAGAAGACGGTTTAATGGTTCCTGTGATTCATAATATTGAAAGAATGAATATTTTAGAAATTACTACTCAAATACAGGAATTAGTAAAAAAAGCAAATGATAACAAATTGACAACTGAAGACATGACTAAAGGGACCATAACGATATCTAATGCTGGTGCATTCGGAGCGGTCAGTTCAACTCCAATAATAAATCAACCGCAAAGTTCACTTGTGTGGACAGGAGCGATTGTAAAAAAACCCGCGGTTGTAAATGATGAAATAGTCCCTAGAGATATGATGAACCTGTGTATTTCCTATGACCATAAAGTTATTGATGGTGGGACTGCTTCAAAATTTGGTCAGATTATTCGAAAAGAGTTAGAGACACCTATTAGACTATTAATCAAGTAAAGTCCAAAAACAATTACCTGAAAGGGGAGAAAATTGTGAAAGCTATTAATTTAAACACTGAAATGGGAGAAAGTTTTGGACCTTATGATATTGGATTTGATGAAGAGATGGTAAAATATATCTCCTCTGCAAATATTGCTTGCGGCTTTCATGCTGGTGATCCCATGGTGATAGATAAAACAGTTAAATTAGTGTCAGAACACAAAGTAGATGTAGGAGCTCACCCTGGTCTAAAAGATATACAGGGCTTTGGTAAGCGAGAAATTAATATTTCTCCTGAAGAGTTCAAAAATGATCTGATATATCAGATTGGGGTTATGAGAGAATTTTGTAAAAAATACAATGTAGAACTTGTCCATGTAAAGTCACATGGTGCTATGAATGAAATGTCAAAGAATAATAAGGACTATGCTCAAGCCATGGTAGATGCTGTTAAGGCCATCGATGACAACTTGATTATAGTTGCCTTTATTGGATCTAAGCTACATGAGATTTGTATTAAGGAAAGTGTTAGATTTGCAGCAGAATCCTATGCTGATAGAGCGTTATATGAAAATGGTTCTGTAGTACCTAAGGAAGTAGAAGGCGGTATGATTTATGACCATGAGAAAGTTGTACAACGTGTACTGAAAATGGTGACTGAAGGAAAAGTAACTACAATAGAAGGAACAGAAATAGCAGTTTCTCCCGATACAATCTGTTTACAGGGTGATAACCGAGAACAGGTTATATTAGCCGAAAAAATTTTTACTAATCTAAAAGAATACGGTATTTCCATAGAATCCCTTAAAAAATAGTCGATAAATTTTAAATCATGGCTGTGTTAAAGTTGAATGTTGATAGCTGAACTCTTCAGCTATCAACAATGGAGTATAACAGCGCCTAAATCATAGAAAGGGATGGTCAAATGAAGACTCAAGTTTTAATAATTGGAAGTGGTCCTGGCGGTTACACGGCAGCGATCAAATCTAGCCAATTGGGATATGATA
>CAZKUS010000305.1:0-2892 GCA_964556025.1 uncultured Clostridia bacterium
TTTTCATCAATATTTAAATATGTCTGATATTATGTTGATAGCTCTCGATAGTCAAGGTTATATCATATATGTAAATGATCAGGCATGTAGTTTCTTACAGCAAAGTCGCGCATCTCTTATGGACAGTGATTTTACAGATCAATTGAGCCAAGAAGATAAAAGAGAGTTTCGCGCTATGCTGTCAAAGTTATTTAATAAAGAGCAGCAGTCAGATGATTTAGACTGTAATCTGTTTTTGGATACACAGGTTCAGTTGTCAATCGGGGAGAATGTCAGCAGGTACATTGCTGTTCGTATGAGTATTATCTGGGATGATGATAGGGAATGTATCGGAGTACTGTGTGCTTGTGAAGATATAACTCAACAAAAATTATTGGAAAATGCCTATAAAAATAGTGAAGAAAAGTTTCGCAATATGGCAGAAAATATCCCCGGTGTTATTTATCTCTCCCATAATGATGACGACTATTCCATGATCTACTTAAATGACAATATAGAGGACCTAACGGGATATCCAAAGGAGATGTTTATTGATAAGGAGATTTCTCTGGCAGAAATTATTCACGATGATGATGTGCTGCAAGTTAAAGAAATGGTAGACAATGCTCTTAATGAAGACAGGCCATTTCATTTAGTTTACCGGGTAATCGATGCCCGGGGAGAGGTTCGCTGGTTAGAAGAACGTGGTGTGGGTGTTTATGAACAGGGAAGTCTACAGTTTTTAGAAGGATTCATTCACGATATAACTGCTCGCAAAGAGGCGGAAGAGCAGATTAGATTTCTTAGCTTTTACGATGATTTGACCGGTCTTTACAATCGCAGGTTTTTCCGAGAAGAGCTGTATCGGTTAGATACCAAAAGGCAGCTTCCCATCAGCCTTATCTTAGGTGATGTCAATGGACTGAAACTGATAAACGACGCTTTCGGTCACCATGAAGGTGATAAGCTCTTGATGAAAACAGCAGAAATAGTGAAAAATTCATGTCGGAGTGAAGATATCGTGGCCCGATACGGGGGTGACGAATTTGTGGTGCTTCTTCCCCAGACTGGTTCTGAACAGGCAGAGCTCATTGCCAACCGCATTCTCACAAATATGCAAAAAGAACAGTTTAAAAAATTCAATATGAGTATGTCCTTGGGGATTTCCACTAAGAACTTTGGTGATGATAAGTCTACCGATTCGCTGATAAGAGAGGCAGAAGATTACATGTATCAGAAAAAAATTGCCGAGAGCAAAAAAGTGCGAAATGAGATTATCGATTCTCTATTAAAAATACTGCGCGATAAAAGTTATGAAACTGAGATGCACGGAAAAAGGTTAAAACTTCTTTCTCAAAAAATCGGTGTTTCTCTTAACCTTCCACATAGTGAACTGCAGAAATTGACTCATCTATCTGTTCTGCATGATGTGGGAAAAGTGACAATTGATGAGCAAGTACTAAAAAAGCGCGATCCACTGACACAAGAAGAATGGCAGGCCATTAAAAAACATCCTGAAGATGGCTACAAAATTGCCATGTCTGCCCCTGAACTCGCTCCTATTGCCGAAGCCATTCTGTATCACCATGAGCGCTGGGATGGCCAAGGTTACCCTCAAGGACTGTCCGGTGAAGAAATTCCCTTGCTCTCTAGGCTAATAGCCATTGTCGATGCTTATGATGTCATGATCAGAGGCAGAAGTTATAAAGAACCTGTCTCTAAAAGTGATGCCCTCTGGGAAATTCTGCGCTGCAGTGGTACTCAGTTCGATCCGCAACTAACCCGAATGTTTGTGGATATAATGAATGATGAGGAAGCTGGCTTTTATTACGATTCCAACGAGAAAATTTAAATGACTTTGACAACTATAATTGGTGATTATAGAAACAAGTGATAGTTATAGAAACTTTTTCTGTAGTGATATAAAATTGTGATAAAAAACTATTATAAAATTGATGAAATTGGAAGGAAAAATAGTGCAACGGGTAGAACATATTTTATGGATGTAATAATTGGATAAAACTCTCAAAAAAGGGGGCGATATCTGCTAACATTGTAATATGCTCTGTTCAGCTATGACTAAATCAGCTTTGAGCAGAGACTTTGGGGACTATTCGTCAGAAAATTATTAACTCTATGGGTATTTAAAAAATGGGTATCAAAAAATGCTAGGAGGGTCACATGTGAAGTGGAAAGTATTAGCAGTAATTTTAGGAATTTTTCTAATCACTTCCGGTGTTATGGCAGCGGAGAACGACAATGGAGATGAAGAAACTTATGATTTGACTGTCATGGGCACTACGGACTTGCATCAGTACATCATGCCTTATGATTACATGGAAGGTGAAGAAGTTGATGACTTTGGACTGCCGTTAGTTTACAGCGCAGTTCAAGAACTGCGTGAAGAAAATGAGCACACACTATTGGTAGACTCTGGCGATTTTATTCAAGGTAGTTTGGCCGGAGTTTACGAATCTCAAGTTGAACCTTTGGAAGAGGGAGAAACCCAGGCAATAGTAGAAGCTATGAATTACATGGGCTACGATGCTGCAGCTATTGGTAATCATGAAGTTCAGGACTACGGTTTGGACTTTTTGGATAGGGCTATTGAAGGGGCCGAATTCCCCTTGCTGTCTGCTAATATTTACGATGCAGATGGGGAAGATTTAGAGTACGAACCTTATAAGATTGTAGAGAAAGAGATAGACGGTAATGAGCTAGATGTAGGTGTAATCAGCTTTGTACCTCCACAAATAATGGATTGGGGTGCGAGCTGGTTGGAAGGTGAAGTGACAACAGCCGATATCGTGGAATCAGCAGAGCAACATGTTCCTGAATTGGAAGAAGAATCTGACATTATAGTTGCTAATGCTCACACCGGAATCAGTGATGATGGTATTGATTCTTATGACG
>CAZKUS010000306.1:0-2889 GCA_964556025.1 uncultured Clostridia bacterium
TCAACATCTTTATATTGCCTCATATCATTTCACCAACTCATTATGTTTTCTTTTTGCTAATTCTAGAAAATCTACAGCTAATTGATCTTTACGAGCTATAACCTCATCAACTGCAGTAAATAACAGTAAGTTATCTATCTCTGCGATCAACTTTTCTTGTTCCACACCCTTATTCCAAAAATCAACAATTTTGATATTCTGTTTGATTTCACCAACAATTTCCTTAATAACTTGCTTTAAATTTTCTTTCACATCCTCTGGTACTTCTTCTTTGTTTTCAAATGACCTCTTCATTAATAGATCGTAAAATGGTGCTTCAATATCTTGATCTAACCCCTCTGTTTCTTCATCTTCCTGCCTTCCCTTTTTCATTTCTTCAAATAACATGCTTAATTGCTTGTACCTTTCTTCAACATCGTTCTCGTAGTTTTCAATAATCTTTTCAAGTTTTTCACTAAATCTTTCATACAGGGCTGGATCATCTTCAAAACTAATTTTACAGTGCTTTCTTATAGCGTGTTCCATTTCACTGGCTTTAGCTCTTTCAGTCTTATTTTCATCTAGTGATTTTTTAAAATCTGAAGACATCAGTTCTACAGGTGGTACTTTTGGATCTATTCCCAGTGAAATCAAGTGTTCGTTTATCAATTTCTTAACTTTATTACCCGCTCCCATCAAATTAGTAGTATTATCCTTATATCTATGTCTAACTCGGTTTTGAATATGGCCAAATGCTTTCATAGGAGCCATATAATCATCAGCAGCTGGATTTGGTAAGATGATATCCATACTCTGTAAAAACTTTTTATAGTATACATCAAAACTAGCACGTAAATGAACGTCTTCTAGTAATTCAACACAAGACTCTAGTATTTGTAACTGTTCCTTGGGATCTTTAATTCTGTATTCCACATATTCCTGAATTTTTTCTATTCCATTTGATTTAAACAGATCAAGAAGTCTATAGTAGCGATCTCGTAAAATGGGTATCTCTGAATTAATATCTTTCATTGCTCCGTAAACATCTTCTTGTTCTTCGTCTCCATAGATTTGTAGAGCTTCATGTAAATGGTTTCCTATTCCAATATAATCAACTATGAAACCTCTTGATTTTCCTCCAGCTCTTCTATTGACCCTAGCTATCGCCTGAAGTAATGTGTGCTCCACCATCTTTTTATCAATATACATCACTTGTTCAATAGGAGCATCAAAACCAGTAAGCAGCATATCACAAACTATCATAAATGCTATCCCGGTATTTTCTTTTTCATAATCAAACTTCTTTTTAAAGTTTTCAATGGCATTCATTCTCTGGGCTTCTTTTCTTACCCTGGTGACGTCTGGGTCTTCATTAGTCCCTTCACTGGAAATTACCACTGCTGTTTTTAGAAACTTTAACTTCTTGATAAATTCGGAATCTTCGCCTCGCTCTTTAGCTTTTTGTATCTGTTTTTGCAGAGCGTTTTCAATAGCTTCTTGATAGCGAATAGCAGCTCGTTTAGAACTAGATACAACCTGGGCTTTAAAGCCATTGGGGAGAATATTTTTAATATAATGATTAACTAAATCTTCAGCTATTGCTTCAATCCGTTTAGGTGCTTCAAAAATGTCTCCCATAGTTCCGTACTTTTTCTTAATTTCTAACATTTCATCATAACTTCTATTTTTAAATAAGTCCTCGAATTTTTTGTCAAACTGTGCCTTTTCATTTATCGCAGTATCAGCAGTTTTACCTTCATACAAAATAGGTACAGTAGCCCCATCTTCTACAGCATCTTGCAATTTATAAGTATCAATATAGGTACCAAAGGTTTCATGAGTTCTTCGTTTGTGCCGCTTGGTAATCAATGGTGTACCAGTAAAAGCAACTTTAGTTGAATATGGAAAGGCTTTAAACATATTCATACTCAATACACTAGATTGTGTTCTGTGGGCTTCGTCTACTAAAATTAATATTTTCTCTGATTCATTAATTGTATCAAAGGTATTGTACTCAGGAAGTAGCTTGTAGTCTTGTTCAGCTGCCTGTAGTGCTTTTTCTAACTCTTCAGGTTTTTGGTCATAGTCTCGCTCTAAAAACTTATGTATCATGACCATCAGGATATTCGAGGTAGTAGTAGCCCCTTTTTGTTTTAACTCATCAGTGTTATGGGCATAATGAATTTTCTCTCCTGAGAGTTCCATAGTTTCTCCTAGCTGTTCTTCCAGATCTCTTCTATCATTAATAACCAAAACTTTATAGTCCTTTAAACTATCCATACTTCTCATCTTTTTAACTAAAAAGACCATAGTGAGAGATTTTCCAGAACCCTGGGTATGCCAGATGACTCCCGACCGTTCTTTATGATCATTTCCAGTTTTCATCCGTTCAATAGATCTATGAACAGCTCTATACTGCTGATATCTACCGACAATTTTAATAGTTTTACCCGCTTCTTGTTTGTAAACGGTAAAATGGCGCATAATATCCAAAAGTGTTTCTGGAGGAAGCATACCTTGAATCAATGTTTCTTGAGAACGCACTTCTCCTAAAGGTGGGGTGAAGTTTTGATACTTAGTAGGATAGATATCTTTCCATTCAAGATAATGTTCATAAGATGAGGTAACTGTTCCAAATCGTGCTTCTTCACCACAAGTGGCAATCATTAACTGATTGAAGTGAAATAATCTTTCTTCTCCCTCTTTTTCTTGAATACCTTCTGATTCCTGTCTTTGGTTACTATAGCGAAGTAACTGTCTAATCCCCTCTTCTAAAGGATTAGACTGAAAACTACTAGTGTATTTGCATTCCACTACCACAAGGGGGACTCCGTTTACAAACAATACTATATCAGGGATAATGTAATCTTTTTGTGTACCAGGGGTATCTATTCTGAATTGATTTATTGC
>CAZKUS010000307.1:0-2874 GCA_964556025.1 uncultured Clostridia bacterium
GTAGGACACATGACTCTGGATCATGTAATCTAGGTTCGAATCCTAGCCCGGCAGCCATATAGTGCGAGGTTCTAGCGACCTAAGTGCCCTCATTTTATCTCAAAATTGCACACCCGCTGAGAGCGGTAGTCAAAACAAAAAACTACTCTTTAAGGTAGTTTTTTGTTGAAATATGTTGGTAAAAGTGGATTATATAGATATGGCCTCTGAGCAAGATTATAAAAAATTCAATGAATACCTGAACAAAATTCCCCTCGATGAGCTTCACAAAAGGAATAAGGAGGAGTTAGAAAAAACCGCTCGCGATTTTAAAGAATTCAAAGACGCTCTTTCTAAGGGACGATGTAGTTTTTGCGGTAATCCCATTACTCACTTTTCAAAGAAGGTGTCCTGTTTTCATTGGCTTCTAAAGCCGAAAGGTTTTAAAACAAAGCATTTCCCATTGCTTTACGGGCAGAAAAGCTATCATCAAATAAACTCTTATCTTCGATGGGTAGCCAACACTGAGCATCCGATTAAAAACATTAACGACATTGTTGAGGAACGTGCACTATCTAAAGTCATTGAAGAAACAATAAAATATAAACAATTTGAGTGGTCATTTTCGTCTTCTAAGGGCGACTTCGAGGGTCACAAGAATAGCAAGGAGGGCAAGATGTCTCACTATCATTTCCAGATGAGAATTGATGGGAATATTGTTATACGCTATAGACAATTCCATATTCCGTTCACTGACTATGATGATTTCTGCTTCGCCGTTACTCGAGGAGAATTTGATCGTATCAAGGGAGGGTGGATTGAAGGGGCTGGTATGCAATCGCTGTATGAAAACCTTTCTCCTGAAGATTTGCTTGATATGATGGTTGCGGTTAGTCCAGAAAAGGAAAAGGATGCGCAATTCAATACTCAAACGGTAATTTCTGCTGACGAAGGAACATCTATTTCAGGTGATGACCTTGCTGATATTTTAGAGGAACATGAAAGAACCAAAGTTCCCATTGCTAAATTAATTCGTAGGTTAAAGAATATTACGGCCACTAGTTATATTACCCCTGGTCAGGGCGTTCCTCAGATAGCTGCAAGAAAACCAAACAGGGGAAAGAAGAAGAGTGGAGGATCACCTAGCTTTACTTAACTTAATTATTTTATCAACAAGAGTTAACTTACTCCTCAAGCATTCCAGTAACTCTCGCTTCTCCACAATCGTACCTTCCTCAAGTAGATACTTGGCGTAGTTTTTGATATCCATATCTTTCTTCTTATTTATTCCAATTTCTTACGACATCTCGAGTATCTTTGCCTATAGACTATTGTAAATTTACACTTTTTAAAGTATAAATTTAGCTAATGGAGATTAAGGATCATAAAACAATGGTTTTTGGAAAAGATTGCACAATCCAGTTAATGCATTTCAACAAGAATGATGCACGAGAATGGAAGAGGCTTTTTGATTCGTGGAAAAAACTTAAATTTGGTTTAAGGAAGTATAAATCTAGAGAACCAAATTTTCCAGAAGGTTTATCTGAGGTTGCTTTCTGTCTTTATTCTGGCTCTAATAGATTCATCTCTTTAAAAGGTGGCGGAATAAACACATCTTTTGACACTTATAATTTGAAGACAAAAAAAGCTGAACAAATTAAGGCTTGTAGTGTAGAAAGAGATCTAACCCCCTTTGGTCCAGACTCCAAATGGGATGATATATACTTTCTAGATTTTTATAATGAAGGCAAACTTGACGGAACATTTAATGTTTATAAGATACCTACAGATTGGATTTACAAAATTAAAGTAAATAAAAATCAGACCTTTAAGCAACAGCAAGAACAATTTCGTAGACCTCGTTTTAGTATTACGGATAAAATAATTGTAGGTAAAAAATTAGAACCCATAGCAAAAAATGTAAGGGTCTGGTGATTATTCCATTGATCTCTTCATTTGTTTTGCTATAGCCTCTATTACTGGAACAGATACAGAATTTCCTAATTGTTTATATAAAACAGAGTCTGAAAGGCGAGGCAGTTTATACCATTCAGGAAATCCTTGTAATTTTGCACATTCTAAAGGGGTAAGTTTACGTATACCTTTTCTATCTTTAACGATGGGTACATTGTGTCCACCCATTCCCATGTTTGCTGTTAGGGTAGGACACACCCCGCTTTTGTTTTCACGAACATATTTTCTCCTCCATTGATATACCTTTGATCTATCTGTTACATATTGTCCAAGTCTTTCATATAAAGGCTTTCCATTATAATAATATTTATCATGAACTCGCGTTTCCAGTATGTCTTTGACTTTTTTAGTTAGTTTAACAGGTTTGGGGAAATCAAAGTTTTTATAATATTTTTCATTTTTAAAACCCACAATGTAAATTCTTTCACGGTTTTGGGGAACATTTCCATACTCCATCGTGTTTAGAATTTTTGTTTTGATATGGTATCCGAGATCCTGTAAAGTTTTTTCTATAACCTCAAACGTTTTTCCTTCATCATGACTTTTGAGATTCTTTACATTTTCCAGTAAAAAACCTTCAGGTTTTTTTGCTTCGAGAATTCTTGCTATGTCAAAAAACAAGTTTCCTCTATCCTTTTTGTCTTTGAATCCATGTCTGTACCCTGCTATTGAAAAAGCCTGACAAGGAAAGCCTCCTAAAAGAAAATCAAATTCAGGTAAATCGTCTATAGCAATTTTCCTGATATCCTCAATAATTAGTTTAGAGGTTTTAAAATTTAAATCGTAAGTATCTTTGCATTTTTCTTCAAAGTCGTTTGCAAATACAGTTTTAAATCCAACCTCTTCAAAACCGAGTCTTATACCTCCTACCCCCGCAAAAAGATCTATAGTTCGAAATCCATGTTTTGTTTTTTTACCTTC
>CAZKUS010000308.1:0-2868 GCA_964556025.1 uncultured Clostridia bacterium
GTCGAGTAAAATCGATCGCCGAACTTTATTATCCCAGTAATCGTAATGGGCCAATCTCCGCAAACTAGCTTCCAAGCCACCCAAAATTACAGGTACTTTTTTGTAAGCTTCCCTAGCTTTTTGGGTGTATACTATACTGGCCCGGTCAGGTCGAAGACCCATCTGACCTCCAGGTGAGTAAGCATCTTGGCTTCTAGGCTTTTTAGCTACTGTATAGTGGTTAACCATAGAATCTATATTCCCAGCGGTGATAAAAAATCCCAAGCGAGGTTTCCCCAGCTGTTTGAAATCAACCGTACTACGCCAGTCCGGTTGAGAAATAACACCCACTCTATAGCCCCGAGCTTCTAATAATCGTCCAATGATAGCCGCACCAAAAGACGGGTGGTCTACATAGGCATCACCACTTATAATCACAAAATCGAGCTGTTCCCATCCCAGTCGTTCTATATCCTGCTTGGATACAGGTAAAAATTTATCTCTAAAAGTTTGCGATTCCATAATGTTCCCCCACATTCATTAATTCTTTCAGTATATAGACTATAACAATAATTTTTGCCAAAGTGAACCCCAATTATATTGTCAAAATCATTATGATTAGTTATAATATATAATTGTGCTATAATCTTGTATTAAATTAAAGGAGATGAACCATTATGCAAATAGGAATCGTAGGACTTCCCAATGTGGGAAAATCTACATTATTTAATGCTATTACTGAAGCGGAAGCAGAAGCTGCTAATTATCCTTTCTGTACCATAGACCCCAACATCGGGGTAGTAGATGTACCTGACCAACGATTATATGAATTATCCGAGCTAATCCATCCCAGAAAAACCACTCCAACTGCTATCGAATTTGTAGATATTGCCGGTTTAGTTCCCGGTGCCAGTAACGGCGAAGGTCTGGGAAATAAATTTTTGGCTAATATCCGAGAAGTTGACACCATTGCCCATGTAGTAAGATGTTTCGAATCTGATGATATAAGTCATGTAGACGGTTCTGTAGATCCAGTAAGAGATATAGAAACAATCAATACCGAACTTATTATGTCTGATTTAGAGCAAATTGAACGACGAATGGAACGAACCGGCAAAATGCTCAAAAGTGGAGATCCTGAGTACAAGGCAGAGTACCAATTACTTGAAAAAATTCATGAAATACTCAGCCAAGGAAAACCTGCCAATACCATAGATTACAGTAATGATGAGCTAGAAAGGATGAAGTCCTTTCCCCTCTTGTCAACTAAACCAGTACTGTACGTAGCAAATGTCAGCGAAGACGATCTTCATGATGAAGACAATGAAATGGTAAGCCAAGTAAAAGAATACGCATCCCAAAACGGGTCTCAAGTTGTCACCATTAGTGCCAGTATAGAAGCAGAAATAGCAGAGCTTGATCTTGTAGACAAAAAGGAATTTTTACATGACATGGGTCTTGAAGAACCGGGGCTCAACCGTGTAATCAGAACGGGATACCAACTGCTAGGATTGATCACTTTCTTTACTGCTGGAGAACAGGAAGTGAGAGCTTGGACTGTCAAGAAAAAAAGTAAAGCTACAGAAGCAGCAGGTAAAATTCACTCTGATATGCAACGCGGATTTATTCGGGCAGAAGTCATCTCTTATGAGAAATTAAGACGTGTTCGCGGCTATGCACCCGCTAGAGAGAACGGACTACTTAGATTAGAAGGTAAAAATTACACTGTAGAAGACGGTGATGTGGTACATTTCAGATTTAATGTTTAAATAGAAAATAGCTCGCTAGTTTACTAGCGAGCTATTTTTACTAATAGAGTTAACTTTTCAGTTAAAGTTGTATGTTAAGAGCGATAAAATTATCAATTGAACGAATTATGCGAGTTTGATAATACATCTTAACGAACATACAGGAGAATTAAGGCCAAATAACAGGAGGTTATTTGCTGATCTTGCTCATGGATGAGCAGTAGATCAGGCAGCCTTAATTCGACTGTTTGGGAGTTTTAGATGTATCAAACATAAGCATTTTAAGTGAAATTGATATTTTATTGTTATTAACAACAGATTTTACTTCAACACAGCTCCGGTACTGGCAGATGTAACTAGACGAGCATATCTATTGAGATAACCCGTTTTAACTTTAGGTTCAATGGGCTCAAACTGCTTGCGCCGCTCTTCTAATTCATCTTCAGTTAAATCAACTTCTAGTGTTCTACTGGGGATATCAACTTTAATAATATCTCCATCAATTAACATACCTATGGGGCCTTCTTCCATAGCTTCTGGAGAAATATGTCCAATGGCTGCGCCCCGGGTGGCCCCTGAAAATCTACCATCAGTGATCAGACAGACTGATTTATCGAGACCCATACCGCTAATGGCAGAAGTGGGACTCAACATCTCCTTCATACCTGGACCACCTTTAGGGCCTTCATAGCGAATCACTACTACATCTCCACTGTTTATTTTACCAGCGAAAATAGCTTCAACAGCTTCTTCTTCTGAATTAAACACTCGAGCTGGTCCCTGATGGGTCATCATCTCTTCAGCCACTGCGCTTTCCTTAACAACACTACCTTGAGGCGCTAAATTTCCATGCAAAATAGCTAAACCACCGGTCTGTCTGTAAGGATTATCTACTGATTTAATGACTTCTCGATTAACAACATAAGCGCTATTCAATTTTTCCTCTACCGTCTCACCGGTTACTGTCAATTCCCGAGTATTCAGGAGGTCGTTTCTTTCTAACTCTTTCATAACTCCAGGAATACCCCCGTCTTCATGAAGATCTTCAATGTGATGGTTGCCACTCGGACTCAATTTAGTCAGATAAGGTGTTTTTTGACTTAGTTCATCAAATAATTCCAAAGGAAGTTCAATATCTGCT
>CAZKUS010000309.1:0-2857 GCA_964556025.1 uncultured Clostridia bacterium
ATGGTACGAAAACGGCCAGTGGAAAACCAATGATGTTCCAGATTTCAATGCCAATGTACCGCCAGAAGATACGGCAAATTCTCCATTTATCATGCTTCCCGAAGGTCAAGGTAGACTTTTTGGCAATGTAGCGTTAGTTGATGGCCCTTTCCCTGAACATTACGAACCTTGGGAAAGTCCAGTTGAAAATATTATGTCATCAACACAGTTTAATCCTCATAGTAAAGAATGGTACCCAGATCAGAGAGTGGAACTTGGAAGTGAAGAATATCCCTACATCGCCACAAGCTACAGGGTCACTGAACACTATCAAACTGGTATGATGACTAGAAATATGCCTTGGCTTTACGAAACCATGCCGGAGATATTTGTAGAAATTAGTAAAAGTTTAGCAGATGATTTGGGGATCACCAATGGTGAATTAGTAGAAATAAGTACGCCAAGGGGTAAATATCAAGCTGGAGCCTGTGTTACAAATAGAATTCGGCCAATCCAAGCCAATGGTAGGAAATTAGAGATGGTGGGATTATTATGGCACTGGGGTTATCAAGGAGCGGCTAGAGGACCTGTGTCCAACGATGTTTCACCTTCAATCGGGGATGCAAACACCACCATCCCTGAATACAAAGCTTTTCTGTGTAATATAAGGAAGGTGAGTAGCTATGACTAAAAGCATGTTAATAGATACATCCAAATGCACAGCTTGCAGAGCCTGTCAAATCGCTTGTAAACAGTGGAATCAACTTCCTGCGGAAAAGACCCGTTTTACCGGTAGCTACGAAAACCCCACTAGCATTTCCCCGGTAACTTGGACTAGAATTGTATTTCAAGAACAAGAGAATAGCAACAACTCCGCTGGACTAAACTGGTATTTTTCCAAACAAGGATGTATGCACTGTACAGACGCTGGTTGTGTAACAGTATGTCCAACTGGGGCAATATATCGAACTGAATCAGGTACAGTCAATGTTGATTTTGACAAATGTATAGGGTGCAATTATTGTGCTGCTAACTGTCCCTTTAATGTTATTAGCTTCGATCGCCGAACCAATGTTCCTCCTAAATGTACATTTTGTCATGACAGAATAGTTAATGGATATCAACCGTCATGTGCAATCATTTGCCCTTCCAATGCAATTATCTATGGCGATCGCAGGGAAATTATTAATACAGCATTTGACAGAGTCAATCACCTAATCGAAAATGGTAATTCTAAAGCGAGAGTTTACGGAGTAGATGAATTAGACGGCATGGGCATGGTTTATGTGTTAGAAGATGAACCTAAATACTACGGCTTTCCCAAACAGCCCGCGGTATCTACTTCTGCTAAAATCTGGGGGGCCATCTTTAGTCCTTTTAGATTGTTAATAGCGCTGCTAGTAGTCTTTGGAATTCTAGCAAATAAGTCCGAATACAACAAGGTAAAAAGAGCTAAACAACACAAAGAAAAACGAAGTTCTGACCAAGAAGACGAGGAGGTGAAATAATGGATGTTAAATCTATAGTTGGAGGAGCCTATCTACCCCATTATAAAGAGTACACAGAAAAACATGAAATAAAAAGATTACCACTACCTAGAGAAGTAATAATTCCGCTTAATCAACATATTGGTGCTCCGTGCAACCCTTTAGTAAGTATAGGCGATAATGTGACATTAGGACAAAAGATAGGCGACAGTGATGAATATATCAGTGCCCCCATTCACGCCAGTGTAAATGGCACTGTTAAAGCTATAGAAAAACGCCCCGGTGTTGAAGGGCGTGACGAGGACAGTATAGTGATATCCACAGATTTTGCTAGTGAAGAACCTAACTTTCAAGTTAAAAACAATCCCGATGAATTAACTACCGAAGAATTAAAAGAACTGTTAAAAAGCTCAGGAGTAGTCGGCATGGGTGGAGGAGCTTTTCCAACTTATGTGAATATAAACCAATCACAGCCAATTGAGTATCTGCTTCTAAACGGGGCTGAGTGTGAACCTTATTTGACCTGTGATCACCGTCAAATGGTAGAAATGTCTGAGGAATTAATTAAGGGTGCTGAAATTTTAATGCATATCATAGGTGCCAAAAAATGTTATATCGGAATAGAAGCCAACAAACCCGATGCCATAGAAGTTTTATCAGAACAGACAAAGGGAATGGAAAATATGGAAGTTGTTCCTTTGGCCTCAAAGTATCCACAGGGTTACAAATCACATTTAATCTCTGCCATTACCGATCGTAAAGTTCCCCGCGGGGCTCGATCGGCTGAGCTCGGCTGTATTGTAAGAAACGTAGGCACCACTATAGCTGTGTACGAAGCTGTTGTCTTCGAAAAACCACTTATCGAACGAGTAGTAACTGTATCTGGACCAATGATTCCTCAACCAGGTAACTATTTAATCCGAATTGGCACACCAATTCGCCACATTTTAGAGCAATGTGGAATTGAAGATTTAACCACTCTAGAAGGAAGTAAAATCATTTTAGGTGGTCCTATGACAGGTATGAGCCAGTACTCTGTTCAAGCTCCCATTGTCAAAAATAACACAGGCCTGTTAGTTTTCCCGCCAAAAATGGTACCAGAATGGAGCTACCACAATTGTGTAAAATGTGGTGAATGTGTAAGTCATTGTCCGGTTTATTTATATCCCAACAAATTAAGCATTTTTGCTGAAGCAGAAATGTACCCAGAAGCAGAAGAATGGGACATTATGGACTGTATCGAATGCGGATTATGTGTATACCAGTGTCCATCCAACAGGCCCATTGTACAATTTATCAAACAAGTAAAACCGGTTATTAAGAAAATGCAGAGAAGTAGATAATTAATCATATTGCATACGAAAGGGGGAAATGATTTTGGCTGAACCTCG
>CAZKUS010000310.1:0-2853 GCA_964556025.1 uncultured Clostridia bacterium
AGAACTTACAGGAAGTTAAAAAAATCTGTGAAGAACATGATATCCCGATAATATTAGATGCTAGCTTATTGCAGGATAATCTGTACTTTAATAAAATTAGGGAACCACAATGTCAAGATATGAGTATTGCAGAAATACTGACAGCTATTTCTGATTTATGTGAAGTGATCTACTTTTCCGGTAGGAAGTTGGGAAGTTCACGAGGCGGTGGCATGTGTTTGAATGATAAGGATACATATATGAATATGCGCGAGATGGTTCCACTGTATGAAGGGTTTTTAACATATGGCGGTATGTCAGTACGAGAAATGGAAGCTATGAAGGTTGGTTTGGAAGAAGTGCTGGATGAGGAAGTGATTGATCAAGGACCTCAATTTATAAAATACATGACAGAAGAATTAAAACAGCTGGGATTGCCAGTTATAACTCCTCCCGGTGGTCTGGGATGTCATGTAGATGCATCGGCGTTTGTAGGCCATATACCGCAGACAGAATACCCTGCTGGGGCTTTAGCTGCTGCCCTGTATTTAATTAGTGGTGTGAGAGGTATGGAAAGAGGTACTATGGCGGAAGACCGTGATAAGGATGGGAACGAGTGTGCTGCAAAAATGGAACTACTGCGATTAGCCCTGCCCAGAAGAGTATTCACTTTATCTCAATTAAAATATGTGATCGATAGATTAGCCTGGTTGTATGAAAACAGAGAATTAATCGGAGGCTTGAAGTTTATAGAGGAACCGAGAGTGCTCAGATTTTTCTTTGGCAGACTTGAGCCCATTGGCGATTGGCCTGACCGTCTTGTTGCCAAATTTAAACAAGATTTTCCAGATAGTCTATAATGAATAAAAATAGAGGGAGTCTTCTCATAAGCTATAGAAGACTCCCTCTATTTTTTTGCTCATTAAGATGTACTATCAATTTTACACAAAATTAGTTCAATTGAAGAGTCAAGCTATCAACATTCAACTTTAACTAATCCAACTTTAAAAAGCCGCCACTTTTTAAACCTGTGGAGATTTTTTTGATTTAGAAAAAGGAAATAATCCCATTAATGACAAAGTATATATTAATAACCGATGATTATGAGCCAATTATTACATTGGAGGTAGAGCTATGCGTGATTGGCAGAGATTAAAAGAATGGGAAATAATGGAGGAGGGTAGAAACCAAGTTGACAAAAGAGGCTTTTATTGCCCAAGATGTAGAACTTTTGTCGAACCTCAAGGAGAGATTTGCCCAAACTGTAATCAAAATGTAGCGAGTAGAAGAACTGGTAAAAATAAAACTTTGGCGATTATTTTAAATGCTATTTTTGGTTGCTTTGGTTGGATATACACGTTCAAAGTAGATGCTTGGAGAATTCTAATCTGTTTATTACCAATGTTGCTTATAGATCCGAGATTCTTTATTGTAGGTTGGTTTTGGGCTGTTTTGCAAGCCATTTTTAGGTCAATTGAATTCTACCAAGAATACCACAATCCTTTAGATGCGAGTCCTGCTAAGTTTTTAATAAATTTGGTCACAGCTTTTTTACTAGTGATCACATTTATTACTGTATTGGCTAATGTTATCCTATACTTAATGCACCTGTTGCTATCATAGTGTGGTAAAGGAGGTTTATTGTGGACAAAATTGAGTTAACTGACACAATAGTTGTAAATCAAGGTCTTGAAGACTTAATCCCTGAACTCATTAAGTTCAGTGAAAAACATGGAATGTCAGTAGTAGAAAAATCAGAACATAAAATACGATTAAAACAGGGTTCTCACATGGTGACAAATTTACTGGGGACTTGGCTGGCGCCCGTAAAATTTTTACCGAAACAAGCTGTAATAGAAATAGAATGGCATGAGCATGGGGCTATACTTACAATTCAAATCGAAGAGACTCTGGGATTTGGAAAATTACAACGGATTTGGAATAAATACATGAATTACTTTGATTATTGGGTAAAAGATTTACGGGAAGCAGTAGGAGCAAAATAATACTTGATACTAGGTGCTGTTATATTCTGTTATTGCTATCAACAACCAACTTTAACTAAGCCTATACTAACATAGTGAATAGATGATAAATTCGTTAATATCGGGTAAAATAAAAATGCAGCAGCTTTCTCATTAATTATATGAAATTTACTCAGATAATAAAGGAGATATAGTATGCTCATAAACTTAAAAGAGACTGAAAAACTGCTAGAAGATCTATTGGCGGCCTTAAGAGAGGGAAGAGGTATAGAATTTACTACTGATGATAATGTACAAATATCTGATGAAATAAAATATGAGTTAAATTATGTGATCAATTTTGTACATGAAAATTTAACAGAACATGATAAAGTAGGGACACAGACTCAGACTAAATTAAAACAAGCTGTATCCAGGGGGTATCCGGCTGCTAATAGATATTTAGATGAAGACTTTTTTGAGCATTTATATATAATGACAAATGAATCTCAAAAACAATATCCTAATATCGATAACATGATTATTTCTGGAACTGAAGTCTTGCAGCGCTTAAAGGGTTTTACTAAAGTTAGTTCGCCATCTACGTATTAATTTTAGCTGTAATTTATAGAGTGATTTATAGCAGGGTTTTATTGCAAATACAATAAAACCCTGCTATAATGGAAAATGCTGAATGCGGGAGTAGTTGGATCTCTGGTGAGGCCCGCGGACTTCAAATCCGTTGGGAGGCGAGTTCCGTCTCCGGTGGGTTCGATTCCCACATACTCCCGCCAAAAATAAATAATCTAAAAAACATATATAACATAAATAGGTCTTCTCAATATTGAGAAGACCTATTTATGTTATATACTCCTTTATTAAAAAGCGCTGTTATATTTTATTGTTGGAT
>CAZKUS010000311.1:0-2822 GCA_964556025.1 uncultured Clostridia bacterium
TAATATAAAAAAATTTAAAATTTTAAAACTTTAAATCATTAGCAGGATTAGTAAAATTTATAGAGAATAATACAGGTCATAACCTAAAATATCCTAAAAGGGATGTGAAATTTACAAAGGAGGGAGATTTATGGCTGAACCATCTCAAGGACAGGAGGTTGAAAAAAGAACAGCTTTGAACAGATTGTTGGATTTTGTTGAAAGAGCTGGAAACAAGTTGCCTCATCCATTTACGCTATTTGTTATTTTGTGTGCAATTATGATTTTAATTTCTTTTGTGACTGCGTCTATGGAAATAACTGTAGAACATCCATTAGAGGAAGAAACAATTGCAGCACAAAGCTTACTTTCCGTTGAAGGTATTCAGTGGATGATTTTGAATTTGATTGATAATTTTACTGGATTTGCGCCTTTGGGACTTGTTTTAACAATGGTGCTTGGTATTGGCCTATGTGAAAAAGTGGGATTGATGTCTGGTTTTATGAAACGTTTTATGCTGGGGGCGCCGGAAAAACTACTTCTTGTATCTGTGTTTTTCGTCGGTATTATAGGTAATATCGCTTCCGATGCGGCAACAGTAATAATCCCACCACTAGCAGGAGTGTTGTTTTACGGGACAGGTAGAAACCCCTTAGTCGGTGTTGCTGCTGGTTATGCTGCTGCTACTGCTGGTTTTACTGCCAATGTAATTATCGCAGGAACGGATGCATTACTGGCAGGTATAACTGAAGAAGCCGCTCAGTCAATGGAACCTGGAATTTCTATATCGCCGACTGTCAATTATTACTACATGTTTGTTTCAACATTAGTGCTGATGGTAGTTGGAGCTTGGGTTACCAAAAAATTCGTAGAACCTCAAGCTGGTGAATATGTTGCTAAAGAAGGATTTAGTGTAGATCAAGATGAATTTACTGTATCGGATCAAGAGAAAAAAGGTTTAAGAAATGCAGGAATTGCCACCTTGATCTACTGGGGTATTATTGTAGCAATATTGATTCCGCAAAATTCTCCTTTTAGAGGTGAAGATGGAGATATTATAGAATCTCCTTTCATGGATGGAATAGTACCCTTCTTATTGTTTTGGTTTATTATTGCAGGTGTAAGCTATGGAATTACTGTGGGTGCTATCAAGAAAGAGTCAGATGTTCCTAAATACATGACAGAAGCCATGGAAGGAATGGCCGGTTATATAGTGTTAGTTTTTGTTATAGCTCAGTTTGTTGAATTTTTTGAGTGGTCCAATTTAGGTATGATTTTAGCTGTCAATTTAGCAGATATCTTAGAATATTTGCAGCTTACTGGCTTCCCCATGATAGTAGGAGTTGTGGTTATCAGTACATTGGTTAATATCTTTATAGGTAGTGGTTCTGCCAAGTGGGCTCTGTTGGCACCGGTGTTTGTACCCATGTTTATGATGTTGGGTTATAGTCCGGAATTTGCCCAGTTAGCTTACAGAATTGGCGACTCAACTACTAATGCCATTACACCGTTATTCCCTTATTTTCCCATAGTACTAGGGTATTTCGCCAAATATGATGAAGATAAAGCACAGATAGGTACAGTTATATCTTATATTTTACCTTATTCTATCGCCTTTTTCATTGTTTGGCTGATTTTACTAGCTGTGTGGTTCTTTATCGGTCTTCCTATAGGCCCTGGAGCAGAAATTTTCCTATAAACTTCAAGGCAATCATTTAGGTTAATCTTTAAGATTATTTATGGAGGTGAGTACATGGGTGTCAGCAATGAAATCTTAGAACAAAAAGTGACACAAATAGCTCCTTGGATAATAGAAAAACGCCGGTTCCTTCATCAATATCCGGAAAAAAGCGGGGAAGAGTATCAAACCAAGCAATTAGTAACTGACACTCTAGACGAACTGGGAGTTAAGTACACTGAAGGATATTGCAATACTGGGGTGGCCGCGGTGATCCGCGGTCAATCCCCAAAAACTAGTGGTTCTCCTTCCGATAATGGAGATGTAGATGGAGAAGAATTGGTTCTGGCTTTGAGATTTGATATGGACGCACTGGAGATGGATGAAAATACTGGTCTACCTTTTGCTTCCAAAAATCCAGGACTCATGCACGCCTGTGGTCATGATGGTCATACAGCCATGGGCCTTGGGGTGGCCCGTCTATTAACAGAATTTCAAGATAAATTCACTGGTACTATTAAACTTATTTTCCAGCCTGCAGAAGAGGATGCAACTAGTGGTGGAGGTGCTCAATACACTATAGAGGATGGTATCTTAGAAAACCCAAAAGTGGATGCCATTGTGGGCATGCATATTTGGCCTAAACTAGACTTTGGCCAAATAGGTACTCGGCCGGGGCCAATTATGGCTGCTTCAGATCCTTTTTCGATAACAGTTCGTGGTAAAGGGGTTCACGCATCGCTCCCCTATTTGGGGATAGATCCTGTTGTAATTACCTCTCAAATTGTAAACAATTTGCAGAGTATTGTCAGCAGAAATGTCGATCCTTTTGAACAGGCTGTGCTTTCTATTGGAAAAATCAACGGTGGTAGCCGTTATAACACGATACCTGAAACAGTATCCTTGGAGGGGACTGTCAGAACATTTAACGAACAAGTACGCGAGTTAGTCTATCAGCGTATGAAAGATATTGTTGAAAAAACAGCTGAAAGTATGGGTGGATCTGCGGAACTGGATTACAATTTTGGCTATCCGCCCACAATTAATGACTCTGATATGGTAAATTACGTCCAGGACACTGTGTCAGAAACTTTGGGTTCTGATCAGTTTATGGAAGTAGATCGTCCAGCGCCCGGTGGGGAAGATTTCGCTTTCTATGCCAGAG
>CAZKUS010000312.1:0-2810 GCA_964556025.1 uncultured Clostridia bacterium
TAAAAACCCCGGGAGACAGTTCATATTAAACTATCTTCCGGGGTTTTGTGACATTTGCGCTTTATTCATAGCATGTCTCAGTTTAAGTTAAATGTTGATAGCTGAATATAACAGCGACTTTATTTAAAGTAAGCCTTTACAACTTGTGCAATAAAAGCATCGAAATCTTACAAAAACTCCTTTCTTAATCCAATATCATAATCTATATTAAATTGCTTTAAATCTGGTTCAAAATCACAATATCTACGTATAACATATTCCTTAAAATCTGCTAATTTTATCTGATCACGACAATACAATAATTCCCCGGTAGATATCACTTCCATTTGAAGTGTTATAGGAACTTTTAATAAATTAACTGTGTTGATATCATCACTTTTCCCAATTTCTTGTATCTTTGCTGTAAGGGCTAGTTCATCAGAAAATTTAATCTCTGATGCCGGTAGAATAGCAAGATCTACATCCGAAAGAGGACTTTGTAACTCTGTTCCATAAGATCCATATAAATATAAAGCAATTATATCTTGGTATTCTTTTACTTCATTTATAATATTATCGATTTGGTTTGTAGTCAGCTGAATAATATCAGGATATTTTGATATGCGAGCCATAAATCTCACCCCACCCTCAACCTAATGTTAGTCATCATTGACATATTGTTACAATAATTATACCACTTCCCTATTAAAATATACAAAGCAAATTAAACTATAGCTGTTCATGTGAGTTTCTAGTACAGCTTAAACATTATTAATCTCGTCTGCTTTTTGTTTTAATAAGGTCTTGATACCACCTGATTCCAAAATGTTCATCACATAGTCCGACAATGGCTCACCAGCCAACTCCATCCCTGAACTATTATTAATTACACTTCCTTGTTTTAAATCGACTTGAAGCTCATCTTCTTCATCTACTGAGCTGTAGATATTTTTGCATATCATCAAAGGTAAACCTAGATTAATACAGTTACGATAAAATATCCTGGCAATTGATTCGGCTATTATTAGATTGACGCCCAAGGATTTAAGAGTAATAGCGGCGTGTTCTCGGCTGGAACCACATCCGAAATTACTGCCTGCTACAATGATCCCTCCAGACGTAAATCTCTCGACAAAAGTTGGGTCAACCCCTTCTAATGCGTGCTGTTTAATATCTTCAGGCTCCGTTAGTTCTAGATACCGTCCAGGATAAATCTGATCAGTATCTATATTGTCACCGAATTTGTAAACTTTTCCTTTAATTAATTTATCCATTTTATCCATGTTATCCATGTTTGAACCCCCTATGAATTAGTTAAATCTGTTAGGTTACATAACATTCCTGGGATCTGTTAATTTAGCATCTATAGCTGAAGCTGCAGCGGTAGCGGGAGAAGCAGAGTAAATAAAAGCTTCTTTACTTCCCATACGACCGGGGAAATTTCTGCTGCTAGCCGAGACGCATACCTCTCCGGGAGCCAGTACTCCTTCATGGGCTCCTAGGCACGGGCCACAACCGGGTGTTACAATGGCTGCTCCTGCTTCAGTGAGAGTTTCTATATATCCCATCTTAATGGCTTCTAGTAATACTTCTTGTGAAGCAGGTACTGCTACTAATCTACATTTGGGATCTACTTTTCTACCCTTTAATATTTCTGCAGCTACTTGAAAGTCTTCAACACGGCCACCGGTACAAGTCCCGATCAATGCTTGATGTATCCGTTCCCCTTCCACTTCTTCTATGGACCCTACATTGTCAATACTATGGGGTTTTGCCACTTGTGGAGTCAAGGATGAGATGTCAAAGTTATAACTCTCTTGATATTGATAGCCTCGATCACTGTATTCTGGAGTGAATTCATTATCTGCTCTTTCTTTTACATAATCAATTATTTTGCTGTCAGGTTCCATATAGCTTGTTTTGGCTCCCATTTCTACGGCCATATTAGAAAGGACTAGTCTTTCTGATATAGGTAGCTGTTCTATGACAGGTCCCGAATAATCTATAGCTTTGTATACGGCCACATCTTGTTTTAATGAGCCGATGATATGCAAAATGATATCTTTAGCCATAACTCCATGGGGAATCTCTCCTGTAATATTTATATTCATGATCTCTGGCACTCTAAACCATAGTTCTCCAGTGAGCATAATGGAAGCTAAGTCTGTGGCACCAACGCCGGTCCCTAAAGCACCGAATGCCCCCATGGTAGTAGTGTGAGAATCAGTGGCAACTACAATCGAACCTGGTTGAATGATACCCGCTTCTATCATAACCTGATGACAGACACCGGCATTTACATCAAATAAATGCTGGATATCCTGTTCCCAAATGAATTCTCTCATTTTTTTCTGATTTTCAGCGGATTGAATAGTAGGAGCCGGTGCGTAATGATCCAGGGCAAAAGCGATCCTGTCAGGATGTTTTACTTGTTTTCCACCCACTTCTCTAAATGACTTGATTGCCTGCAGATACAGATCATTCACCTCTGCTAAATCGACTTCACAGTTTACTATTTCTCCTGTTTCCACTTGCTTTTTCCCGGCCCGTTTAGCCAGAATTTTTTCTAATGCGTGCATAGCCATAAGTTTGTCACACTTCCTTTTCATAGAAAATTTTTCTTAATTAGTGCTTAACATAGCACCCAATATCTTACTTGATTAACCATCTCTTTGTATCTAATTAATAGTGTATATGAGTTGACATATATTTGTCTATTGACTGGTTTATTTAACGCGCAGTTATATTCTGTTGTTGATAGCTGAACTCTTCAATCTCACATCCAATGTTTCGGGTTGGTACATCTAAAACTCCCAAACAGTAGGATTAAA
>CAZKUS010000313.1:0-2803 GCA_964556025.1 uncultured Clostridia bacterium
AGTTTATGATCAAATGTTAGAGCAAAACCCAGAACATTTATCTGAAGTTGATTTAGTTCATACTTCACCATCTTTACCCGTACCTCCAGTAGTTGCTAGTCCTGAACTTGACCCTCAACTTAAGCATGATATACAAAATTTTTTTCTAAACTTAGATACTAGCTCACAAGGTGATTTTGTATTGGAACAATTGGGAATAGATCAATTTATTGAAATCGAAGATGAAGCCTATGATGGTATTCGAGATATGGTTGAGGTGGTAGATAATGGTGAATAAATTGTGGGACAGAATTGGTATCCGAGAAAAAATTATGGGGATTGTAATTTTAATTGTATTTTTATTAGGCAGTTGGACTGTAGTTCAAGTTAGATCAGCAACTAGAACAGCTCTCAGCGATTATTTACAAAGACATGGTGTATCTATAGCTCAAAATGTCAGTACCAGAAGTGAAAATTATCTACTCACAAATGACAGATATAGATTACATCAATTACTATCTGAAACCATGGAAAATAATACCGATATTCAATATATTTTTATTAAAGACATCAATCAACAAGTAGAAATGAGCTCTTTTTCAGGAGAGGTTCCTGAAGAGTTAATTTCCGTAAATACTGTTTCGGAATACCAAGAACAAAATATACAACCGTTAAATACAGACAGAGGACTTATATACGACATAGCTGTTCCTATTTTTGACGGGAGAATAGGGACAGTCAGATTGGGGATGAATACTGACAGCATAAGTCAATTATTGTATCAAGTCTCTAGCAGCATTTGGCTAGCAGTGGGAATTATTTCTATAATTGGTTTGATAATTGCCTACCTACTATCTTTAGTTATAATCAACCCAATTTATAAACTGGTTTATGCCACCGAACAAGTAGCTAAAGGGCATCTACAAAATTTCCCTTTGTCTGTTACTAATGACGAGATCGGAAAACTTTCAAAATCATTTCAGCACATGATCGATAGCTTAAAGGCTTTAAGACACAGTAATGACGCCTGCCAAATTCAATTAGAAAAAAAGGAAGAAATGAGGCGCAAACTTTTAAATAAGATGATGTCAGCTCAAGAAGAAGAGCGCAAAAAGATTTCTAGAGAATTACATGACAGTACTGGACAATCTCTCACCACTTTAAAATTGGCTTTAAAGCAAATTGGTGAAACTGATGATATAGATAAAGCACATGCTATGTCTGAAGAATTGAGAGAGTTAACAGGTGATATTTTAGAAGAAATCAAAGGTCTAGCTAGAGATCTCAGACCTAGTGTTTTAGATGATTTAGGATTGGAATATGCACTTGAAAAGTATTTAAAAGAGATCCAATCCAGAACAAACATCTCTACAGATTTTTGGTTTGAAGTTGCAGACAAAAATATTCTAGACCAAAATGGTAGTTTAAGTTTAACTCCAGAAACTTCTTCAAATATCTATAGAATTGTTCAAGAATCTGTCAATAACTCTATCAAACACGGCAGTCCTGATAAAATTGATGTGATAGTTAAGAGCACTCAAGGGCAATTGATAATAATTATAGAAGATGATGGTGAAGGTTTTGAAACGGAAATGGTAAACAATCAGGACGCTGATTCAGAAATAACTGACAGTGGTTTGGGAATTTTCGGCATGGCGGAAAGAGCAGAACTAATCAGTGGACAGCTAGATATAGAAAGTAAACCTGGAGAAGGTACAGCAGTTTATCTTAAAATTAATTTAATAGAGAGAGGAAGTGAAAGACCATGACTATCTCCGTACTGGTAGTAGATGATCACGCTGTTTTAGGTAAAGGATTGAGTATGTTGCTCAATTCCCAAGAAGACATAGAAGTATGCGCCCAAGTGGGAAGAGCTAGTGAAGCACTAGAAAGCTGTCGCAATCAGCAACCTGATGTAGTTCTATTAGATTTGTCATTACCAGATAAACAAGGCCACGAAATCATTCAAGATTTAAAAGATTGTTGTAATGCTAAAGTTTTGGCTTTAACTATGCACGAAGATGAAGCTTATTTCAAAAGGGTGATAGAGGCAGGCGGAGATGGTTATATTCTAAAAAAGGCCGCAGATGATGAACTTATATCTGCCATTCGATCTGTTTATCAAGGTGAGCTAGTTGTAGATAAAGCTTTTACTAAAATTCTCATTAATTATTACAAAAATCAAGATGGAAAGGTCAGATCTGACCATAAACACGATCTGAGTGATCGTGAAAAAGAAGTATTACAGTTAATTGCATTAGGTCATACTAACAAAGAAATCGCTGAAAAGTTATATATCAGTATTAAAACTGTCGAAACACATATTGCTCGAATTAAAGATAAATTAGATTTGAAGCGCAGATCTGAATTAGTTAGATATGCTATGAGAAATAAATACATCAGCACTAACAGTGAGTTAGATTAATAGGTATCATCTATCAAAATTCAATACGTTCTTTTTTTCTACAAGAACTACATTTATCAGTAACAGTTTTATCTTGTAAATAACTGTGAAAAACCCGATCATTACCGCAATGAATACATCCTTTTACTACTAAATTTGCTAAAGTTCTTTCATTAAACAAATTTATTATGAAATTTTGAAAGCTAGATTTAACAATTGCATTATGAGGACAAGTATAACGGCAAGTTCCACAGTCTATACAGAGCCATGGACGTTGTTTGATAAAAATTAAATTTTCATATCCATTATGACCTTGTTCTTTAACCAGTGCTTTATTATCACAGTTTTTGACACAAATACCACACCCATTACAATCAGT
Organism: uncultured Clostridia bacterium; assembly: GCA_964556025.1. Taxonomy (GTDB): domain Bacteria; phylum Bacillota; class Natranaerobiia; order Natranaerobiales; family Natranaerobiaceae; genus Natranaerobius. Next base: position 2,763 of record CAZKUS010000313.1, read on the forward strand.
ATCAATGTTAAGCCACGCTATTTTTAGTCCAGTTTTAGCTC
>CAZKUS010000314.1:0-2791 GCA_964556025.1 uncultured Clostridia bacterium
CTCCTTGTTTGACTTGGAGTGGTGTGTATTCGGAAATTTTTAAATTTTTATGGGCACAAGCCAATATAAGAACTCCCTTAGCTTGTCCTACCTGCATTGCCGTTTTACTATTTTTAGCAAAAAAAAGGCTTTCTATAGCAACTGAATCGGGATTAAACTCTTCAATCAGATCTGTCATACCTTTATATATAGACTGGAGCCTATCCGTTGTCTCCATTTTACTGTCAGTCTTCAAAACACCACAGGCAAGGCAGTGCAGTTTAGTACCCTTAGCTTGTATTATACCATATCCACAAGCTGCAATTCCAGGATCTAATCCTAAGATAATCATTCTCTCACCCCTAAACATCTAAATAATAAACTAATATTAACTAGTGTAGCTTTCTAATATCTGTTCTTTTTCTTGCTCATCGTCAAATTCAATGCCCTCTTGTAATTCATCAAAATAGACATCTTTAACATCATATCGAGTTACTTCAATTAGTTCTCCTTCAGGAGGATCGCCTTTAAATACAGCTATTTTCCCCTGATATACACTTATATAACCTTGATAGTCAGAATTAGAATTATCGGCTACTTGTTGAGAATCTTTGTGTGCTGAATACTTTTTGGTAGTATTATATTCCAAAATAACATTATCTTGCTTGAACTCTGCTACAGACCAGTGATCAGGCAAAAAGTTTTTTAGTTCTTGTTCAGTATAGCCAGTAAAATCCATATTTTGAAATATCTCAGGAGGGTAGTCCTGATTTAATCGTTTTTCCGTTCCACATTCTTGATATTCTTTAACAAATTCCATCTCAGTTTTATCATCAATTTTCAACGAACTTTTTCCTTTTTCAGGCATTGGATCTTGTAAATCTATTGTTTGGAATAAAATTGCAACAACCAACACAATTGCTAATCCAATTCCTGCTAATATATAAGTTTGATATTTCATAAAAATATCCCCCCCGTTTTGAAAAGATACACCTATATGTATCTTTTCCGTCATTTGGGGGGATTATTCACCATTTAGCCAGCTTCTATCAAATTATCGTCAATATCGAAATTAGCATAAACATTTTGTACATCATCATGGTCTTCCAAATCTTCTAATAATTGCAAGACTTGTTTGGCCTCGTCACCTTCCACTTTAACAGTATTACTAGGTATTTTAGTTACTTCTTTATATGACAAAATCAAATCTTGTTCTTCTAGGACCTCTCTTACTTGTTCAAAATCTTGAGGTTCTGTTATGATTTCAATACTATCTTGTTCAGATTTGAAATCTTCTGCACCTGCTTCTGCAATAGTTAACATCAATTCTTCTTCATCTACTTCAGGATTGTCTTTTTTGTCTATATTAATTAACCCTTTTCTGTTAAACATCCAGTCAACACAACCATCTTCACCCAAATTACCGCCATGTTTACTAAATAAATGCCGTAGTTCAGAAGCTGTTCTATTTTTATTGTCTGTCATAACATCCAAAAAAACTGCAACTCCACCAGGTCCATACCCTTCGTAAGTTAGTTCCTCGTAATTAACACCTTTTAACTCTCCTGTTCCCTTTTTGATAGCACGTTCTATATTATCATTCGGCATATTATTTTCTTTTGCTTTTTGAACCGCCATTCGCAGCCTAAAATTTTTCTCCGAGTCACCACCGCCTTGTTTAGCAGCAACAATTATTTCTTTAGATAATTTACTAAATAATTTTCCCCGTTTTTCATCTTGTCTCGCTTTTTTATGCTTAATATTTGCCCATTTTGAATGTCCAGCCAATCAAAAACCCCCTTAACCATTAATTAAAGTAATTTTTCTAACGAGTATTAAGACTTAATCTGTCATTTTAGATATTGGCTCATTTAAAGTTGCATGTTAATAGCAATAACAGAATATAACAGCACCCAGATATTTACTATCAGTCTTTTTCTTGTTCTAAATCAAAAATAGGGGGCATAGCTCTTTTATGTTCATTAATCTTTTCCAATTTTTCAATTTTCTCTCTTACTTCAGAAGATATTGATTTTCCTTTAAAATACTGTTCAAGTTCCTGATATGTAAAACCCATTTCATCCTCATCGGTTTGACCTGAAATGATTCCAGCTGTCGGCGGTCTTTCGATTATTTGTTTTGGGATTTCCAGATATTTTGCTATTTCATAAACTTCCATTTTTGTAAATGAAGCTATAGGGAGTAAATCAGCAGCACCATCACCATATTTAGTAAAATAGCCCAAAACAAGCTCACTTTTATTAGAAGTTCCTAAAACTAAGTATTTATTTATTTGTGCGTAATAATACAGAGCAGCCATTCTCAGTCTAGGCTTTATATTCGCTAAAGCCATGTCAGGGGCTTCTTCAACCTGATCCAATTCTTTCACCATGGCATCATAAGTAGTGCCCAAATCTACATACTTGTAATCCAATTCAAATTCTTTAACTGAAGTTAAGGCGTCCTGTTCATCTCTCGAGTCACTATAGCAAGGTAAAATTAGACCCAAAGTATTATCTGGAAATATCCTTTTAGAGATAGCTGCTACAACAGAAGAGTCAATTCCACCACTCAATCCGATAACAACACCTCTACAACCGGCTTGGGCAATATTTGATTTTAACCACTCTTCAATTTCAGATACAACTTGCTCAACTGAAAACTCTTTTTTTAAATACAATTTGTCCAACCCCTTTTTCCAGTTTGTTCTTATAATTACTTAATCATTAATTTACTCAGTAAACGAACTTTTTTAGGAACACATTTGTTACACTGCTAAATTATATTTATTTTATATTGATTTATATTTTAT
>CAZKUS010000315.1:0-2789 GCA_964556025.1 uncultured Clostridia bacterium
CAGCATAATACGTTCAATTGAAGTGTTTATTGCTATCAACATTCAACTTTAACACGGCCATAAAGAAAAGAACCGGCAGTAGCACGGGGGCTACTGCCGGTTCTTTTCTTTTTTCTTTGATCATTATTAGTTTTAGATAAAATTAGTAATGGTTTTTGGTAAAAATGAGCTTAAGTTTTATCTTTCATATGTTCCTACAAGACGGTTCATGCCAATCACACTAGGCTCAACTTTTTCGAGTAGTTCTCGTAAAGATAGGCCAGCTTCTAAATTAAGTTCTTCGTTTAAAGCCAGTACCCAAAAAAAGTAATGGTGAGTTCCGTGGCCATCTGGAGGCATAGGTCCTCCGTATCCTTCTTTATCGAAGTTATTGACTCCGGCGGTGTAATCTTGTGTACCTTCAGGAAGACTGGTTACCGAACCTGGTATGTTGTAGAGAACCCAGTGAACAAACCCGTAAGTACCTTCTAAAATTAGAGGCGCATCCGGGTCATGACAAATTACAACAAAAGACTTGGTTCCTTCCGGAACGTTGGTCCATTCCAATGGTGGTGAAACATCTTCACCTTCACCTGTGTACTTTTTTGGGATCTCACCTCGAAACTCAAAAGCAGAACTAGTTAGCTTTAAATCTGATAGAGCAAAACCCATTTTAATCCTCCTTCCATAAAAAGTTATTTCTAAATTTCTTCTATATATTAATTAATTTTCCTTTTCAGATATCAAAAAATACTCTTTTGTCATAACAGCGCCAAATGAAAAAGCTATAGCTTATTTGTAGTATTATCAAACAATAAAACAGTTTTCGAATCACCTCATGATAATCAATTATACATACTATCTATCAATTTTGTATTGCTATTAAAACCTTGATTTAAGTATATTTGGAAAATATCATTAGATACCCTGAAAGTGTTCGATATTACAACAACGACATGATTTTGTGTTTTTTTAAGACAAATAATTACTGCGATCTTTTTTGTTAGCTATAAGAATAGAATGTATTAAAATTCCCTCCATTATAGGATTCTTTACCTCATGTTTTTTCTTATGTTGTTTTTTTTGTTTTTCTGGCATGATAATTGCACTAAAAGGGCAAAGAACTTAAAAATTAGGAGGAATATTATGTCATCAGTAAAACCTTTGAAATTTTGTATCAATAATGAGTGGAGAGATAGCAAATCTGGAGAGTACATGGAAGTCACTGATAGTAGTACAGGTCAAGTAATAGCTAAAACACCTAAATGTACTGAAGAAGAAGTGAATGAAGCTGTTGAAGCAGCAAAACAAGCATTCCCTCAGTGGTCACAGACACCTATCCAAAAAAGATTAGATGTAATGTTTAAATTTAAGAACAAAATTGAAGAGCATTTATCGGAATTGGCAGAAATCGTTGCTACTGAACATGGTAAAAACCTAAAAGAATCTAGGGGTGATGTTATTAAAGCAATGGAAGTAGTAGAAGCTTCCATTTCGACACCTTATCTGATGCAGGGAGATTCTTTAAAGAATGTTTCTTCTGGAATTGATACTGTTATGTATAGGGAACCGTTGGGAGTTTTCGCAGGGATAGTACCTATGAACTTCCCCGCAATGATTCCCTATGGTTGGATGATACCATTTTGCATAATGACAGGTAATACCTTTGTATTAAAAGTGGCTAGCCAAGTTCCCCAAACAGCCGTTCGTATGCAGGAACTGCTTATTGAATCAGGTCTGCCAGAAGGTGTGGTTAATATCGTCACATGCAGTAGAAAAGAAGCTGACCTGTTATTAAAGCATTCTGATGTAGAAGGGGTTTCTTATGTGGGTTCTAGCTCTGTTGGAAGACATATCTATAGTACTGCTGCAGCTCAAGGTAAGAGAGTGCAAGCATTAGGAGAAGCGAAGAATCATGCCCTAATATTAAAAGATGCTATACTAGAAAGGACTGCAGCTGCTGTAGTTAACTCAGCTTTTGGATGTGCAGGTCAAAGGTGTATGGCTCTTCCAGCAGTTTGTGTTGAGGAAGAAGTAGCAGATGAATTCGTTTCTCATCTTAAAAAAGCAGCAAAAGAATTAAATGTAGGTCCAGCATATAACCCCGACACTGATCTAGGTCCAGTAGTATCAGCTAAACATAAACAATCAGTTTCTGACTGGATAGCTAAAGGAGTCGAAGAAGGGGCAGAATTAGTTCTAGATGGACGAGATGTAGAAGTAGAAGGATATGAAGAAGGATTTTACTTAGGACCAACCATTTTTGATAATGTAAAACCTGGTATGACTGTTGGAGATGAAGAAATTTTTGGGCCAGTTCTTTGCATAAAAAGAGTTAACAGTTTTGAAGAAGGCCTAGAAATAATGAATAACAACCCATATGCAAATGGTTCTTCTATTTTCACCCAAAATGGCTATTATGCAAGAGAATTTAGTAATAGAACTGATGCTGGTATGGTGGGAGTGAATGTAGGAATCCCCGTACCTATTTCTTATTTCCCCTTCTCAGGACATAAAGAATCATTTTATGGCGATCTTCATGTGATGGGTAAGGACGGAGTTACTTTCTTTACTGAATCTAAATGCGTTACCACAAAATGGTTTACAGAAGAAGATAAGAATAAAAAGGTAGGAACATGGGAAGGCACGATACACCGAGAATAAATGATAATGGATGAAATAGATGAAAGTCAATAATTTAGAGGGGAACCTTCATCTCGAGTTAGTGGTGAAGTTCCCCTCTTTGTTTGCCCGGCATGCCTGCCGCGCCGATGGGTTGAAAGAAACCCTGTCACCTAACCAGCGGGAAG
>CAZKUS010000316.1:0-2787 GCA_964556025.1 uncultured Clostridia bacterium
GGGGAGATCTGCCAGTGTGGAAAAAAAGTCGTCTGATTACTGCTATTTTAATTCTCACTTTTTTGATTGGCGCTTCACATTTTAATCTATTTCAATCTGTGGAGGGTTTTTTACAAGATACAGTTTTACAAAGTGAAGAAGCCGTAGACACACGCATAGTAATCATTGGAGTAGATGATCCTAGCCTAGAAAAGTTTGGGCAGTGGCCTTGGCCAAGGGATTATCATGCTGATTTGTTGGACGAGCTTCAAAAAGGGGACCCGGCTGCTATCGGAATCGATATTTTATTTACCGAACCTGCGGATAATTCCGATGAAGACACTGCTTTGGCAAAGTCTTTACAAGAATGGGAAAATGTGATTTTGCCGAAGTATGGGGTTTTTGAACAAAATGCTGAAAGTGTTTTAGAAGCGGATCAGTTGGTGAAACCGGTAACCGAATTGAAAGACGAAGCGAAAACTGGACATATTAATACATTTCCTGATCAAGATGGGATTTTAAGGCGTGTTCCTTTAGAATTCACAAGTGAAAGTGAACAAGTACCGAGCTTTACCTGGGAACTGTATCGAGAATACTTGGAACACACAGATAATGAGGAGCAAATGGCCGCCCCTCCATTGGACGATTGGGGACGGATGTACATAAATTATACCGGGGAGCCGGGGTCATACGAGATGATTTCTTATAATCGAGTTCTGGATGGAGAAATACCTCCGGAATATTTTGATGACAAGATTGTCCTGGTAGGCCCTTATACTGTGGGAATAGATGATTACTATTTTACTCCTTTGGCTCGAAATTCACCTATGTACGGAGTGGAAATACATGCCAATATATTGCAGCAATTACTTGAAGAAGATTTTAGACAAGATATACCAGTATTTGGGGACTTGTTAATTTTATTTGGCTTGACTGCTGTCGGGTATACAGGTTTTGTTAAATTGAAACCAGGGAAGTCTGGATTTATGATGGCTATCTTAATAGTTGGTTATACTGCCGCAGCATATTACCTGTATCAGTTAGGCTGGATTGTAAACATATTTTATCCCATTTTATTATTGATGTTACTCTATATAGGGACTTTAGCCCATGATTATTTGGATGAAACATTAGAGAGAAAGAGGGTACACAATATTTTCGGTCGTTACGTTTCTCCGGAAGTTGTTGAAGAGATCCTGGCAAGTGGTGAAGAAGGGCTGCAGCTCGGTGGAACCAGGCGGCAAGTGACACTGTTATTTGTTGATATCAGGGGCTTTACATCTCTGTCTGAAAGAGCTGAAGCCGAAGATGTGGTGGAAATTTTAAATAACTATTTAACTTTATGTACCAATGCTATCTTACGGCATCAAGGAACCTTGGACAAGTTTATGGGAGATGCTGCTATGGCTATTTTCAATGCGCCTTTGAAACTTGAAGATCACCCTTGGCAAGCTATTAAGGCTGCCTGGGAGATGGTAGAAGCAACTAAAGAGGTACAAAAACAATTGGAAGAAAAATATGACAGAAAAATTGATATCGGAGTAGGTATTAATACTGGCTATGCGGTAGTGGGAAATGTAGGAGCAGACTTTCGAATGGATTATACAGCTATTGGAGATGCAGTAAATACAGCGGCTAGATTGGAGAGTGAAGCCGGCTCCGGTCAAATTTTAATAACTGAAGAAACTTATCAATTAGTAAAAGATAGAGTTAAAGTAGAATCATTAGGTGGAATAAATGTAAAGGGGAAAGAACAACCTGTTAGCATTTATAAGGTTATCGATATTTCCCATCTTGAGGAGGATGTGTTATGAAAAGTAAGTTTTCGCAAACTGCACTAAAGACAATAGTGGCATTGGCAGCGATTTTTCTGTTAATTTTATCTCCCGTATATGCAGAAAGTGTAGAAAGAGAAGCAACATTGGTAGAATATAGTGGTGATGTGGCTGTTCAAAGAGGCGGTGGTGAAGAAACAATTTCCGCCTTTGAAGGTATGACATTTACACAAGGTGACCAAATTATCACTGATCGTGATTCTAGGGCAGAAATAGAAATTGAAGATACTGCTGAAGTGACACTTTCTGAAACTTCCAAAGTTTATATCAGTGAATTGATTGAATATGCAGAAGAAGAAGCGGAAGAATCTATATTTAGTATGTTTTCCGGAGGTTTTTTTGGAAGTCTTAAAGATTCCTTAGATACTGGTTCTAAATTTGAGGTTGAGACAGATACTGCCATTATGGGAGTTCGGGGAACTGACTACTATGTAAATCAACAGGGTAGTGAGACTAATGTCAGCGTGATTTCTGGAGCTATTGAGGTAAATCCTAGAGAAGAAGTAGTAGAAGACTTTGAACCCGAGGAAGAAGCGGATGAAGCTGAAGAAACAGAAGAAACTGATCAAGAGGTGGCGGAAGAAGAATTAGAAGAAGAGACTGATGATCTCACTGATGAGTTGGAAGGAATAGATGATGAATTTGAAATACAAGCTGGAGAAAGAGCGACCATTGAAGAAGATCCCGATGGAACAGTGGAAACTGAAACTGATGAAGTAACCCATGATGACCTGGATCTTGAAGCACTAGAAACTGTAGAGGAAATGGCGGAAGAAGATCCGGAACAAGTGCCAGAAGAACTCCAAGAAGATATTGATGAGGCAATTGAAGAAAAAGAGCAAGAAAGAGAAGCACGCCGTGAAGAAGAGGAAGATGAGGCAGAGGATGAAGAACCAGAAATAGTCACAACTGATGAGGAAGAAGAACCGGAGGAAGATGAAGAAACTGATGAAACGGGAGATGATGAAGATAC
>CAZKUS010000317.1:0-2770 GCA_964556025.1 uncultured Clostridia bacterium
CATGTATCTTGCAATTTATTTGTATATAAATGCTCTAATGGGAAAATTCATATCAAAAAATTGTCTCAATTTTTTATTAATTTTACTACTCGAAGGAGGGTTAAAATTGGAAAGAGATTTTTTAATTGGCGAAGTTGAGGAGTTAGATGTATCTTATCATGATAGTTCTTTTGCGACCAGCGAATCTGCAGTAGCTGTAGAAACACAGCCCACTGTACCGAAACCTTTGACAGACAAAGAAATTCTTAAAGAAATTAAGGAAGCTGGGCTAAAAAGTAGAGATGGTAAGGGGTTTTATGTGTGGGATTATTTGGAATCCATGTCCCAATTGCAAGAGGATAGCAAGGTGGTTTTAAGCATTAATAACTCAGAACTTAATATGAGATTAGCTTTAGAGAATCCTTTTTTATTAATTCAAGGACTTGTTTATTCGGCTAAGGCTGCAAATGCTTGTGAAATTTGTGTTTTTGTTAGTGATAAATATCAGATTGTCTCTCAACTGCTGAGAACGACTATAAAGCAGTTGAAAAAAACAGGCTTTATCAGTGACTACAAAGTGTCAATCAATGTATCTTCCATTGATGATGACAAATCCTATTTTTCCGATGACATTTCTTTACTAACCAATCACAAAGAAAATATTTCCAAATCCAGATATCCTTTTGAAGAAGTCAGGGATGTTTGGGAGAATTCACAAATCTTTGTATCAAATGTGGAGACTTTTTTGAACGTTTCACTAATCGTTCAAAGAGGAAGCTCCTGGTTTAAGGCTTCTGGTGATTCTGAAGATAAGGGTTCCAAGGTCTTTTACGTAGATAACGGGGAAACCGGTTGTCTAGTTGAGCTACCTATGGGATCTACAGTTAAAGAACTTGTTGATAGAGCTAATGAAAAAATTAATATTCCTAAATTTAAAGGTCTCAAAATTGGTGGCAAATTAAGTGGTTATTTATCTAGTGAGGATTTAGATATGGAAATAACTTATAAAAATTTCAATGATTCTGGATTATCATTAGGTACCGGCCCTGTAGAATTCATCACCGATGAAACACAACTAATACAAGATCTAAAGACTTCAATGAATGAAAACGTCGAAGAATCTTGTGGTAAATGTTCTACGTGTAGAGAAGGGCTTAAGCGAATGAAAGATTTGACTGAAGAGGTATTGGCTGAAAATAAAGCCCAGGAACAATCTACCATTGAATTCTTTGCTAAAGCTATTCAAAGTTCTTCACTATGTGGGTTTGGAACTAAAGCTGTTAATCCGATTTTAGCTGCTATTCAGTTAGCAAAAGAAGAATAAAGGGGGCTGCGCAAGTGACTACTGTTGAAATAAACATTAATAACCAAAAAAGAATTGTTTCACAAGACTCATCTATTTTAGAAGCTTGTCAAGAGAGTGGTATTAATATTCCTACTTTATGTAATCATCCTGAATTGATAAACGAAGGTAACTGTAGAATGTGTGTTGTTGAAGTGGAAGGTGAAGATGAATTAAGAGCATCTTGTAACTCTAAGGTTGAAGATGGGATGGCAGTTATGACAGATACGGAGAAGGTGACTGAATCGAGAAAAGCTACTTTGGAACTATTAGTAGCTAACCATCCCAATGACTGCTTGACTTGTGATAAAGCTGCCGGTGATTGTGAATTACAAAACTTGTGTTATTTTTACGATGTCAATAGAAAGGAACAAATCTTAGATACTATTGCTCAGGATAAGGGTATGGATATGTCTAGTGTTGCCCTTACAAGGGACCTCGATAAGTGTATTGTTTGTGGAAATTGTATTAAAGTTTGTCAGGAACAACAAAGCATTGGGATATACGACTTTAATGGTCGTGGCTTCGATACTGTAGTGACAACTAACGAAGATATTCCCATATCAGAAACTGAATGTATCAACTGTGGCCAGTGTGTAAAAGTTTGTCCAGTAGGTGCTTTAAATGAAAAAGGAGAAATGCAGAAGGTCTTGCAAGCTATTCACGATCCTTCTAAACATGTCATTGTGCAAACAGCTCCTGCTGTAAAACATACCCTTGGTGAAGAATTTGGAATGGAACCGGGAACTGACGTTACAGGAAAAACTAATGCAGCCCTTAAAAAGCTAGGTATAGATAAAGTTTTCAGTACTGAATTTACAGCTGATTTAACTATCATGGAAGAAGGCGCTGAATTTATTCACAGATTAGAAGAGGGTAAAAACTTACCTTTAATGACATCTTGTTCACCAGGATGGGTCAAGTACGTTGAGCATAATTATCCTCAGTATTTAGACAATGTTTCTAGCTGTAAATCACCTCAGCAGATGTTTGGTGCTCTTTCAAAATCTTTTTATGCAGACAAGATGAATATAGATCCGGAAAATGTATTTACTCTAGCCGTTATGCCCTGTACTGCTAAGAAATTCGAAGCTAACAGAGAAGAAATGGTTACAAATGGGGCAAGGGAAGTCGATAGTGTTATTACTACTCGAGAGCTGGCTAAATTAATAAAACTAGAGAAAATTCCCTTTACCAAGTTAGACGAGGAAGGATTTGATGACTTTTTAGGTGACCATACGGGAGCCGGAAGAATTTTCGCTACAACTGGTGGTGTTATGGAAGCAGCATTGAGGACAGTAGCCTGGAAACTGACTGACGGAGAATTAGACACCATCGAATATGACAATGTTCGGGGGATGGATAATGCCAAGGAAGCCGAAATTGAGATTGCCGGTATGAAAATCAATATAGCTGTAGTACACGGTACAGGCGATGCCAAGGAACTAT
>CAZKUS010000318.1:0-2759 GCA_964556025.1 uncultured Clostridia bacterium
TTTTGATAGCTATCTACATGGATATGTCCTGCCTGTGGTAGTTCTTGACCTACCTTGATATTTTCAAAACTATCTGTCAGTCTCTCTATCGAATCACCCATTTCTAAATAGCTAGTAGAAATCCTGGATATCAGCTCTAATTCGTCGCAGATCTTTTGTTTAGCTTCTTGATCCAAGTGTGAATTTACTTTGGCATATCTGTCTACAAATGTATGAATACAGCTAGCAAGACTCGCCAGGCTGATAAGTTGAGTGTCACCCTGATCTGTATGATAATCCAGTATATTGAACATTTCTTTCATGAGCCCTGTCAGGGCTGTGTACTCTTGTAATCGAATTTGTTGTCTCTCACTAAGATCTGATGAATTTTCAAATTTTGAGACAATGGTTTCAAGTCTTTGAAGATATCTTGTTCTAGACCATCCGATAAAAGCGTCTCTGAGAAGCTTTCTGATTTTGAATCCCGAAGGGGCATCCTCTCCCAAATCCAGGACATTTTCATTGATGAATATGTTGAAATCCGTGACTCGATAATCTTTTTTTATCCAATTCAGTAGTAAAAGTATTAGCTTACCGGGTTTGGTATTTTGAATCATGATCCCTTCACCAAAGGTCACAGGAATCTGGAATTTTTCACTCAGCTTATAGATCAACTCACTGTAAGGAGATGAACTAGCATACAAAATAACTGTTTTATCAAAGGGACTGCCAGATTTTCTGATCTTAGAAAATACTTGTTTGACTTCCACATTTTCACCTATAGCTGTAAATAGTTCTACAGTTTCTGTATTGATATTAATCTGATCGTTATCTTTTCCAGTGTCGATATTAATCTGATCGGCATCATTATTTTGGCTTTCATTATCAATTTCTGAACAATCACCGAATCTATGTAGCGATTGTCCAGGGAGCCTATCCAAAAGCTGTCTTTCTAAATAGGTGAGATCATTGAAGTAGTCGATAGATACCAAATAAAGCTTTGATCCAGATGTGAGCATTCCTCCTGCCACTGCTTTTTCGAGTAGATCTCCTTCATCTAACCAGTTCCTTTTATGAAGATAGTTTTGATAATGGATATAAATCATTTTTAAGTCTCTTTGTTTCTGGAAATTTACAAATGCTGACTGATTAGATTTCTCTTCAGTCAAACTTATCCCAGCCATTTTCAGTTCGCAAATGGCATTTTGAATAGCTTTGGTAATGCCGCCTGAAACTTGAAGGTGATTGAAGTAAGTTAGCTGGTCATTAGAAATCAAGTCTTCCATAATATTAAACACGACCTGCCTAGCTTCAGAATTGTTAATGAGCCGCAGACCGTGTTTATGTAGGTGAGTTTTCATATTTTGATGTGCTAGATCTATAGGAGTGATCAGTCTTAAATTGAATAGATTATATCCTTCTTCTGTCATTTGTTTCAGTAATGTCTCCCCTTTAGCATAAGAGGGTACAATTAACAGTTTTTCTCTCAAAGGATCCTTGCAACATAGCAAATTAATACTATCCATAAGCTCTTTCACTTAATCCCTCTCCTTATCATGTGATGAAATTAATGACAAACTACATTATTAGATTCTTTACTAGATTCTTTCTAGTAGTTATTATATTATTTCGTTATTTTTCTTGGAAATACCTTCCTGATAGCTGGTTTTAAGTTTTTCCTAATTTGCCTAAATTATAACTTTTTCTAGTGGCAACTGTTTGTCAAGTCATCTCTTTTAAAGTTGATTTTTCCATTAGTTATGTGATAATGATAATAATCATTTTATTAAATAAAACTTAACTATTTCAACATTTGCTTAGAATGAGTATTAAGTGAATCAAACCTTTTATTGGTACTTTTTGAGAAAGGAGTTGTCTATGAAAAAAATGGTGAAAGGGCTCTGCATTATCAATTACTATCAAGTTTATTTTACGATCAGTCAGAAAACGAACAATTAGATAGCTACATACAAACTATTACTGAATTAGATAAAACTCTTGCTAGCGGATTGAATCAAAGTCTAACGCAGTTAATGAATCAAATAAACCACTTTAATAATAAAGAAGATGGAATAAGAGAGATTGCCGTAGAATATGCCAAGCTATTTTTGCTGCCCGGTGCTGTTGTACCTTATGCTTCGTACTATTTAGATGGAAAAGAGCTACTAAAGCAAGAAGAGTGGGAAAAATTTACTAATTTTTACTACAAACAAGGCTGGCAGTTATCCGATGATGAATCGCATTTGGCAGATCATATTAGTGTTGAATTGGCTTTTATGGCCAAACTTGTGAAAGAAGCTAGTCATCAAGTGCAAAGCGAGTTTTTTTTCAACCATATTTATAACTGGATTCCTGAATTTTTTGAAAAAATCAAAGCAAAATCAGAGGCAGATTTTTATTATCCAGTAGTATGTTATGGAAATATGTATCTACAAACAGAAAAGGAAAGGTTATCATGATTTTCATGGGAGGTTATGTGAAATGAGCGACAGCAAGAAACATTTTGAATTGAGCCGTAGGAATTTTTTAAAAACAGCGGCGGGTGCTAGTATGGCAGCTGGTACTGGATTGACATTGCCTAAATTTGTGAAGGCAGAAGGACGAGAAGACCAATCTCTATATGAGGACAATTCAGAGGTTATTCCAACAGTATGTGGTGTTTGTAGTGGTGGATGTGCTGCTAAAGCCCATGTTAAAAATGGTAGAGTAGTGCAGCTCGTGGGAAATCCCGATGACCTCGCTGCTGAAGGGAAGCTTTGTGTGAAAGGGTATAATTCCAT
>CAZKUS010000319.1:0-2751 GCA_964556025.1 uncultured Clostridia bacterium
TTATTTTTTTTGCTTTATCATGTTCTCTCCAAAAATTAATCTCCGTAATTGATCCATTAGAAAATGCAAACGGCCAAGGAATATTAAAAAAACTATACCCTGTAAGATAAGCTGTTAATCCTCCTATAAAGCGGCCATGACTTACTATAGCCACCACCGAATTCGAGTCTAGACCGAACCGGTAAGCTAGGTGATCGTAAAAGTCAGTCACCCTAGTTTTAAGACTCATCAGCCCTTCTTCTTCTGGAATAGACGTAGAAAAGAAATCCTCCTCTAATTTCATTCCCAAATCGGGGTATTTATCTTTAATCTCTTCTCTTGTATGGCCCTCGATAACACCCCAATTGTATTCATTCAACAATTTATTTTGTTCAACATTTATGGAATGATATTCAGAAATTGCTGCGGCTGTTTCTTTGGCTCTCGATAATGTACTACTATAAATTACATCCAAAGGAACAGAGTTGAGAGTTACTCCTAGTTTGTCAGCTTGTATTTTACCCCTATCAGTTAATGGATAATCTTTTTGTCCTTGAAATCTGTGCTCACAGTTTGCCGTTGTTTCGCCATGTCTTATGAGTAGTAGTTTCACTTTTATCCCTTCCTCCCATAAAAATTAACAGTATTCAGTATCGTCAAGTAATAATCACAATAATATCTTTAAATATATTATTCAGTTGTACCTTCTTTTTCTAACTCTCCAGTAAATGCATTAATACAATAACTATCAAAAGAAGTCATTTCAATCCGCCATACTGGCACTGCTTCCCAAGTATCTGCAACATATTCTTCTGTGTAATACCCAAAACTTATATCATTAATTTCTCTAGGTTCCTGGTCATCAGGTAAATACTCTCCTAAGCGAATTAATGCCATAGTAGCAGGAATAACTTCAATAGACTCTTCATGGAATCCTTTTTCTTCTAATAGGTATACCTCAGCACCTTCAATTCCCTGATTGGATATTTCAATGTAAACATAACCTCCATACAATTTATAACCATCATCAATCTCCTGGTAATATATTAGACCAATTGACTCTTCATCTTGATTTTGTCCCAAAATATTAGACCTGAGCTCGTTACTGTGTGACAATACCAAAGATTGATCATAAATTCCATGTAACTCTAAATTGTCAGGAAAATTCAATTCATCCAAAAAAATTTCAGCTTGTTCTCGGGCAATTTCTTCTGATTGTACTAAACTACCTTGTTCAAAAACATACTCGTCTTCAAATTCAAAGGTTAACTTACCAGAAGAGTACTGATAAATTCGTGCTTTAGAGTCTGTTATCTCAATAATTCTTTCAACTTCATCTTCTTCAGAACTATGAACTGATATTTCCTCATCATACAAGTTTTCTGCCAATGCTATTGGATTTAATTCATAATTACTGACATCCAAATATTCAGATGAAAAAATTTCATCTGGAATATCGCCTTCAAAAGTAATGTTATTCTCCTGCATGGTCTGCCTAACTTCTTCCTTTTCTTGTTCAGTAACTTGAGCCTTGATGAAAAAAGCATCCTCTGCAACTATTAGTTTGTAGCCCAAAAACATATTCAATACCAAAAAAGCTACAATCAAAATATTCTTAGCTTGGCCCCAATCCATATTAACACCCTTTCAAAGGTGAAATTAATAAAATATGCTATCATTATTTATAGTCAATTAATACATTGATCTAATGAATATTCTCATACTTTTCCAGTTCATTGGCTAGTTCTTCATTTTCAAACTCCCAAGCAGAGTATATCTTGGTTTCATCTTGATCAAATTCCAGTTTCCATACAGGTTTAATATAATGCTGGGATTCAGCTACAATAGGTTTATATCCAATTTTTATATCGTCCAAACTATCCAAGCGCTCATAAACATCTTGGAAACCATCACGTATTTCTTCATCACTATCGGCTATTTCCGAAATATTATCAGGTACATTTTCTAAGTTCTCATAAAATTCATCTTCTATCCATCCATCCAACATATCTTTAGCACTAACTAATTCACCATTTTCATCTAAAAAATCAAAGTCACTGGGAATTTGACGGAAGTATTCTACCAACTTGTTATTTGCTAAGGCCAAAGTTAGAGGATAATTCCCAAAAACAGGGATCCCCTCATGATAGTAGCGATATTTTATTTCAAACATTTCATCACTGTCCACTCCATAATTATTTTCAGGTTTATCCAGTGAGTCTACACGCAGATTATCATTCCAACCTCCGTACAAAGAAATCAACTGCCCGCCACGTTCCAAGATACTAGTAGAATCTAAGGTTCCCGCACTATCATCTCTTTGTGGGGCGTTGTACTGTACTCCTTTATCTGGATAAAAACGTAACCCCCTTTGTCCATCAGTAAAAATATTAGTGCCATCACGTTCTTCAATCTGCCTAACAAAAGAAAGGTCTAGAAAAAAAGCCTGGGCTAATTGCTCTTGATTTTGTTGTTCAAACTCCACTTGTTTAGGAACTAATTGTATTTCTCCATTTTCCGGAATCAAAAAACTCTCTTCCTGTTGTGCTAATTCTTCTGCCAATTGATTATGTTGTTCAACAAGTTCTGTAATAGTAGTAATAGTTTCTTCAGCTAATTCTTGATCCCCTTCAGACTCTTTTTGAATAACTTTCTGATAATCTATTCCTAGAACTTTTTGACCTGCTTTATAAAATCGCGAAGCAATATAATCAAAGCCAAAATTTTTAGCTTTATGAGCAGCATCTTGTTGTAATTCTTCCTTTAAATCAG
>CAZKUS010000320.1:0-2747 GCA_964556025.1 uncultured Clostridia bacterium
TTATCGCCATACTTAAGAACTTTTCCTTTGATAATTTGTTGCAAAAATATCACCGTCCTAGCATGATTTAATCTTGTTCTTAATTTAGGTTATCAGGTATTTTCTTGGGTCGGTTATTTTTCCTTCAATTGCTGAGGCTGCAATAGCTGCTGGAGAACCTAAATAAACTTCAGCTTTTGGACTTCCCATTCTACCTTTAAAATTTCTATTTGAAGAAGAAAAAATAACTTCCCCTGAGGCAGCAATCCCATTAGTGAAACCACCGCATGCAGCACATGATGCTGCACTAATTGTAGCCCCTGCCTCTGACAAAATTTCAAAAATACCTTCTTTTACTGCTTGTTCCCAGATTGATTTCGATGCAGGGACTACCTGAAAATGAATATTTTTGGCAATTTTTCTTCCCTTTAATATTTCAGCTGCTATCCTTAAGTCGCTGATTCTTCCGTTTGTACATGAACCAAGATAAGCTTTATCAATTCTTACTCCTTCAACTTCTGAAACTGGATAAACATTGTCAACATCATGCGGGCAAGCGACTTGAGGTTCTAATTTTGCTACATCATAATTTAACTCTTTTATAAAAGAAGCTTCATTATCACTTTTTAAATCGCTTAAACTACTATCTGTTATTTCCACTCCAACTTCATTAATTAAATAGTCGATTGTTTTTTTATCAGGTGATATTAATCCCGTCTTAGCACCTGCTTCTACTGCCATGTTAGTGATAGTTAGCCTTTGTTCTAAGCTCATATTATCTATAGATTCACCAGTAAATTCAATGGCTTGATACGTAGCCCCGGCGTGACCTAGATCTTTTATTATCTTTAATATCAAGTCCTTGGAATAAATTCCTTCTGGAATTTTACCTTCGAGATGGACCTTTATTGACTCAGGCACTTTAAGCCAGGTTTTACCAGTGAGTAACACACCTACCATTTCAGTAGATCCGATACCAGTTCCAAAAGCCCCGACTCCACCTGCCATACAAGTATGAGAATCAGTCCCCAGTATAATATTCCCTGGCAGTGCAAAGCCTTCTTCGATAATCACCTGATGGCATGGCCCTTGATATTCATAAAAATTTGGGAGGTCAAATTCTCTAACCCAGTCTCTTGTTAATTTAAGATCATTTGCTTGTTCAACTGTACCTGGAGGTGTTCCATGATCGGATACAACTACAACTTTTTCTTTATCAAAAAACTTACCTCCCAAACGGCGAAACAAACCATCGATTAGTTTGGGTCCTAATAAGTCATGCATTAAAGCTACATCTACATTAGCCCAAATAATCTCTCCTGCTTTTACCTCTTTTTTATCTGCTGCTTTTGCTAACATCTTTTCTGCTAAAGTAAACCCCATTAGAATCTCTCCTTATTTAAATCTTGCAAGAACCTATTAACTACCTCATAAAAAGAATCAAAGTTTTCCTGGACAATAAAATGACCGGCATTTGGTATTTCAATTAACTTACTTTCGGTAATCATATTATTTAATTTTCTAGCTTCATCTTTTAATAAATACTTACTATTCTCCCCTCGTAGAATAAGGGTGGGAAAATTAAATTCACTAGCAGATTTAACAAAACTTGAACTCGTTACTTGTCTAACTTTTATAAGAACATTAGTTTTAACTTTGTGATAGACCTGATTATTAAAAGTATAGGTCATTTTGTTAATGTGGTGCTTTAAAATATTTTCTGGCCAGTTAGCCCCTTCATGTTCTTTAAGATACTCTAAAGCTTCCTGTTTATTTGAAAATTTATCTTTTCTAGACTTTATCTCTTTATAATTTTTGTTTTTATCCCGGGACATGGCAAAATCACTAGTGTCTACCAAAATCAAGCTAATAACTCGTTGTGGATGGTAAAGAGCATATCTACCTCCCACCCTTGTCCCCATAGAATGTCCAATAAGATGAAACTCTTTTAATTCTAGTTCTTCTATCAATGCGGCTAAATCTTTAGACATGTCCTCAGGTTTATAGGCTGTTTCATGAGACTCTTGACTGTCACCATAACCTCTCATGTCCGGGGCAATGACACGATGTTTCCCCTGTAAGTTTTCACAAAATTGATCCCACATATGGCAAGTAGTTTTAGAGCCATGAATAGCAATTATTGGCGGGTCACTACCTGGCCAGTCCAAAAAATGAAGTCTAATTCCAGTATTTAAATAGACAAATCTGCTTTTAGGTTCTATATAGGGCATAATATCAACCCTTTCAACTAGTACTTATAGTTTCTGGCTGTAACTTTTGAGCCCTAAAGTATTGAATAGCTAAAACAAAGACTAAAATTATAACGCCAATTACATTAGATAATAACCCTGCTGTGATCAATAATAAGGCAGATGCCAAAAATCCTACCCGTAAAGGAATTATAACATCACTGAAAAAGTAACCAATTGAAGCACCAGCAAGGGCAACAATACCTAGCATTGCTGTTATTATTGCTACAGAAACCTCAACGAGTGTGCCTTGTCCTAGTAAAGCTGGATTATAAATAAACATAAAGGGAATCAGAAAACCAGCCAAACCTATCTTAGATGCTGTGATTGCAGTTGTAAACCAGTTCGTATTAGCTATTCCCGAAGCTACATAAGCTGCTAGAGCTACAGGAGGTGTAACACCGGACATTATAGCATAATATAGTATGAACAAGTGAGATGCAAGAACAGGTAAGCCAAGATTACCAACAAAAGCTTGTGCTATAACTGCTGCAGCAAGCATGTAAGCAGCAATTGTTG
>CAZKUS010000321.1:0-2727 GCA_964556025.1 uncultured Clostridia bacterium
CCTCTAAAAGCCTCTTCTGTACTAGAACCTAACTCCTTTAACTCCATGCTTCCTTCTCCAATTGTAATATCTTCACAACCGTGTTCTTTAAGTATCTTAACTATTTCTTTTACTAATACATTTGTAGTCAATACCCCATACTTGGGAAAAGGATAAACCCTGTCCCAAAATACCAGATTGGGCTTTATAAGTACTTTGTTATCACTTTTTAAATTGCTTAAACCATCACAGTTTTGTATTACTTCTCTAACACTTTCTTTGTGCTCTTTATAATTTGCAATGCTCACAATAGACTGGCCCATAGAAACACCCCTACTTAATTAATTTACTAACTAAATATTCTAATATAAACCAAATAAAAATTAAACAAATTAATTTTTTAATTTCAACATTTTTTCATAATAAACATTTTATTCGTTTTTCAATTAGTCTCTTCACATTTTTTAATAACTGAATATGCTTTATATGAACTACGAACTAGAGGACCTGACATAACATTTGAAAAACCAAGTTCTTCTAAATGTTCCTTTATAACTTTAAATTCTTCTGGAGTATAATAACTATATACTGGATAATGGTCTAAAGAAGGACTAAGATACTGGCCTACTGTTAGTAAGTCACAACCTACACTCCTTAAATCTTTACCCGTCTCTATTATTTCATCTATTTCTTCTCCCAGTCCTACCATCAATCCTGATTTGGTTCTAATATTTGGGCTTTGCTTTTTAACTTCCTTCAGTAAATTCAAAGAACGTTTATAATTAGCTTGTGGTCTAGCCTTTAAATATAGACTTGGTACAGTCTCCAAATTATGATTTATTACGTCAGGCTCTGCTTCAAGAACTTTTTGTAAAGCTTTTTTATCACCAGCAAAATCAGGAATAAGTACTTCTACTGTAGCCCCTGGTATATATTCCTTTATTTTTTCTATAACAAGCGCAAACAACCAGGCACCTCCATCATAGATATCGTCACGAGTAACAGAAGTTATTACCACATGTGTTAGATTAAGCTGCTTTGCAGTTAAAGCAATTCTTTCTGCTTCCATGGGATCAAGTTTTTCATACGGAGGCCCCTTTCTAACAGCGCAAAAACTACATCCTCTCGTACACCTGTCACCCATAATCATGAAAGTAGCAGTTCCTTCTTTATAGCATTCATTCAAATTTGGACAACAAGCCTCTCTACAAACTGTATTAACATTATTATTGTTCAATATTTTATTTACTTCAGTTTTTCCACTATCGTGATTCAGCCTAACCTTCAACCATGACGGCTTAGTTACCACAGATAAACACCTCGATATAAAGATTTAAACGTGAATAACTCTATCCATTGTAGCTAATGAAGCTTCATGTAAAGCCTCAGATATTGTTGGGTGTACAAACATAGAGGAACCGAACTCTTCACGTAACGCCTCTAAGTCTAATGCTAGTGTTCCACTACTTATAAGGTCCCCTGCATTAGGTGTACACAAATGTACCCCTATTACCTCTGTTGAGTCTTCATCAGTTACAACTTTAGCAAATCCCGATGTTTCATTAAGTATTACTGCTTTACCATTGGACATAAGTGGGAATATTCCACTTTTTACATTATAGCCTTCTTCTTTTGCTTTTGCTTCTGTCATACCAACTGAAGCTATTTGAGGCTCCATAAATATTGCCTTTGGAACTGAAGTATAATCCATTTCTCTTGCTTCTTCTCCTAAAGCATTTTCTACAGCTATACTTCCTTCCTTATATGCAACATGAGCAAATAACTCCTTACCCAGGACATCACCCACACCATAAATATGGGGTATATTTGTTTGTAAATAATTATTAACCGATAGCGCTCCATTTTCTTCTAATTTTACACCTATTTTATCTAAGTTAAGAGCTTTTGTATTTGGACCTCTACCTGTTGCAACTAAAATAGATTCTGTACTTAACGAAAATTCCTCTTTATCATTAGAACATAAAATTTCTTTCATAGCATTACTTTCTTTAACAGAATTAACACTTGTATTCGTATATACTTTCACACCTTTATCTTTTAAGCTGGACAAAGCTGCTTCCCTCAGATGAGCATCAAAATCATTCAATATATCAGGTAGAACTTCTATAATTGTAACATCTGTCCCTAAAGAAGAAAAAATATAAGCAAATTCTAAACCTATTACTCCTCCTCCAATAATCGTTAATTTATCAGGAATGTTTTCAATACTCAATATCCCATTACTGTCATAAACGTCTGGGTCATCTATGTTTAAACCCTCTATAGGCGGGAAAGTATTACTAGCTCCAGTAGCTACAACAAAATATTTACTTGAAATTTCAATAGTTTCTTCACCGCTAACCTGGATTCGATTTTCATCAACAAAACTTGCTCTACCTTTGTAAACTTGTACATTATTCTTTTCTAATAAATAATAAACACCATTTACTAAATTATTAACTGCTGTATTTTTATAATTTTGAGCTTTACTCCAATCAATATCAAGATTATCACAAGATATACCTATTTGATCTACCTTTTGCATATTAATATAATTATTACTAACATTAAGTAAGGCTTTAGTAGGAATACATCCCACATTCAAACATGTGCCACCCAACTCATGTTTTTCAACCAAACAAACACTCTTTCCTAATTGACTCGCTCTTATAGCAGAGACATATCCTCCCGGGCCACCACCAATAATTGTTATGTCATAATTATTTTGCATATATTAAAGCTCCTTTC
>CAZKUS010000322.1:0-2723 GCA_964556025.1 uncultured Clostridia bacterium
AAGAGATACAATCTATGACTAGCATGATGTTGATAAACTACTGTTATATAGTCATCTACCATCAAAGCAGTTTCAATGACATCTTCACTTTCACCGATGATTTCAGTAAATTTCATTCCCTCGGAAATAGGACCAGTATATTTATTAATATTTATCGACACAATTTTGGCTTTAGATGAGTTTTCATCAGTCAGAAAATAAAATTCTTCCCCAATATTTCCAATGGGTCTGAACATACTCCTTCCTTGTGGTATCAGTTCTAAAAACTTTTTGTGATCAAAATCAGAGGACAATCTTTGCACATAAAACCCGTTTTTAGGATCAGTACCCTTCCTGACTAATAAACCTAAATACTCACCGTCATGTGAAATATAAGGGTTGAATACCAATTCACTATTTTCGGGGTCACTGTATATCAATTTATCTTGACTCTGATCTGTTCCCAACCGGTGATAGTAAACTTTATTATATTTATTTCTGTCTTGAGGATCTACATCATGGGGATGGGGAAATCTACTGTAATAGAATCCTTGTTCATCACTGGTCCAGGCAGCATTAGTAAAGCGACAATATTGTAGTGTTTCCAAATATTCTTGACCCGTGTCCACATCTAATATTTTTATTTCTTGCCAGTCGCTTCCACTGGTAGAAAGGGTATAAGCTAATTTTTTTCCGCTATCACTGGGAAAGAAACCACTGATGGCCGTAGTACCGTCTTTACTTAATTTATTGGGATCTATCAAAGTGACAAGTTCAGTGCCATCTTCCGTACTATACACCAAGCGGTGCTGTTCTTCCTTTCCCTGATTATACAAATAAAAGTATTTATCTCCTTTTTTAACGGGTAAGTAAACTTCAGGAAAATCATACAAGCGAGTCATATCTGATCTAAGTTTACTATTCAAATCACCCTGTAAAAAATTTTTAGTCCTGGCTTGTTCTTCATTAGACCAGTGAACTACTTCCGGATCCTGTTCATTCTCCAACCAGCGATAAGGATCTTCAACCATAGTCCCGTGAAAATTTTCCACTACTTGTTTAGACGACACAAAAAAACCTCCCTTTTCAAATGAACTCTAAAAATTATATTGCTATCTACAACAAATATAACAGTGCTCAAAAAAACTTCCAATTTATGTTTTGGACAATAGATTTAATTTTCCTTCTGAACCAGTAAATTATTTTCCGATTACCCTTGCATTAAATGGTATAATAGTTGTAGTTAATAATGTGTAATTGAATGTTAACTTAATTTCTTAATATAATAAACCTTTGTGGTTAATATACAATAATTAATTTGGAGGGTTCAACATATGCAAATCAAGATTTGTGCCAATGATAAATATATGCCTGTTTATCAGAATCCAGGTGATGCAGGAGCTGACCTAAGATGTGCCGAAGAGTATGAAGTGAGCATTTCACCGGGGAATAATCAGTTAATTAAAACCGGTGTAAAAGTAGAACTCCCTGACCATATAATGGCCTCTATCCATCCCAGAAGCGGTTTGGCCAAAAAGGGTATAGTTGCTATAACTGGCATTATTGACTGCGGTTTCCGAGGAGAAATTAAAGTCAATCTCATAAACCACAGTAATCAAGAAGTAACCATCAGTCCAGGAGACAGAATTGCCCAATTAGTATTCAACCCCTTAGTCAGGCCCGAATTTCAACAAGTAGATGATATTTCAAATTCAGCCAGAGGTGAATGTGGATTTGGGAGTACTGGAATCAAATAATTAAAGTTGAGGTGAAATAATATGTTATTACAATTGGCCTTTAATATTCTTTATTTCCTATTTTTATTTAGAATTATTTTTTCTTTTATCGGCAGAAATATGACCCCCGATTCTCCCCTTTTTAAAGCTGGAGAAGTTATATACGAGCTAACTGAACCGATTTTAGCTCCAATAAGGAAAGTAGTACCTCCTATTGGTGGGATGATAGATATCACCCCGCTGATTGCTCTATTTTTGATTAGAATTATTAGGATGTTATTAATAACAAATCTTTAAAGATCTAAAACCGCTACACATAAGGACATAATTAACTTAATGCGCTATTATATTATGTTTTTGATAGCAAAAAAAATTAATTGAGCTTAACTTATAAAAATAGGCCTATAAACAAATACTATTCAGTAAGCATCTCATATCAGTCTCAATGTCAATAAGGTGCTAATACAATCCATCACAAGGAGGCCTATATGTACCGAATCGCCAAAGTCAGAAAAGATGAGCGGGGAAATATTATTAAAATCATGTTAAATGACGGTCGCGTCATAGACAATGACAGTGCAGTGGAGATGGCAGAGTTAGGACATATCGAAAATGTCAATACAGGAAAAACCAGAGACGGAAATAAAACACTCCGGTCAGATCCGGACGATACTGTAGACAATAATTTAGACAATCTACCTCAGTTTTAACTACTTGGATAAATTAAACCTATATCAATAAAATAAACTATTAAACAAATGGAAAACAAAGTGTTTTCGAAGCAGGGTAACCCCTGCTTTTTTTATGTACAAAATTCAATCAAAAATAAATTTAATAATACAAACCTTGTCTTTTGCCAATTCTATCAATAGGATCTAATCTATCTTTTATATGTTGACACTTATATTAAGGCTCAGTTTAAATTGAATGTTGATAACAATAAACACTTCAAGTGAACGTATTATGCGGTTTTGATAATACATCTTAATTAGCAAATAGGAGAATCAC
>CAZKUS010000323.1:0-2719 GCA_964556025.1 uncultured Clostridia bacterium
TTAATGAAGAATTGAATTACAGATTGAATTTTGTTAAAAAGAATTCAGATACCAATTAGGGAGGGGATCTTTATGCACCAAAATGTTTTTGCTGTTAGGGGAGCGATTACAGTTGAACAAAATAATGTCGACAGTATCCTAAACAATACTTCCGAATTATTAAAGCAATTAATTGCAAATAATGATTTAAATGAAAACAATATTATTAGCGCTTTTTTCACCGTCACTAGTGACCTTGATGCGTGTTTTCCAGCCAAAGCAGCTAGAGATCTAGGTTGGACAAACACTGCTTTAATGTGTGCTCAAGAAATCGAAGTACAAAATAGCTTATCAAAATGTGTTAGAGTAATGATCCACTATTATTCAAATGCTGATCATAAACCTGTACCAGTTTACTTAAACGACGCTGCAACATTGAGGCCTGATTTAGAAAAAAATAATTAAATTTGTTAAATCATTTAGTAATCATTTTTTAATTTTTAATAACCTAGGAAGGATAAACTTATTTTTTGTCGAATTGACTGATATGTAGTTTAAATATACAGTATAGCTAGTGAGGTTTGATATAAATGAAACAAATGCACAATTTAGTAATTGCTATTGATGGTCCAGCTGGTGCTGGTAAAAGTACAATTGCCAAGTTAGTAGCTAAAGAGTTGGGAATAAAATACCTTGATACTGGTGCCATGTACAGAGCTATAGCATGGATAGCACTGCGTGAAAATGTAGATATGAATGATGAAAGCCAATTATCATATGTAACTAATTCATTCAATCTTGATGTGGAGTCTTACAATGGACAAAACAGAATTATTGTCAATGGACAAGATATTACCAATGAATTGCGCCGGCCTGAAATATCTGAGGCCGTTTCTTATGTTGCCAGCAACATTGGAGTTAGACAATTTTTATTGACTAAACAAAGAGAAATTGGAAAAAACGGAAGTGTTTTAGATGGAAGAGATATTGGAACAAATGTATTCCCTAATGCTGATTTTAAATTTTTCCTTACAGCAGATCTGAAAGAAAGAGCTCAACGTCGTATGAAAGAACTAATAGAACAAGGATATGAACAGGAATTGGAAGATGTTAAGAAAGATGTTAGACAAAGAGATGAACTAGACCAGAAAAGAACTGTAAATCCACTCAAAATTGCTGAAGATGCAGTGATAATAGATACTACTGATTTAAGTATAGAAGAAGTTGTTAAACAAATTATTGCATATATTGAAAATAGGGTGAGAAATTATGGATAATAAAAACTTTTTATACATTTTCCTAAGAGGATTATTTAGAATTATGTTCAAAATTATTTATCCCATAAAAATTAATGGGATAAATAATTTACCCAAGTCTGGTCCCGCTATCTTATGCTCTAATCACATCTCTTTATTAGATCCAATTTTACTTGGCTGTCTTTCTGAACCACATGTAACTTTCATGGCTAAGAAGGAATTGTTTCAAATACCCTTGATAGGTAGGGTGATATCGGCATTAAATGCACTACCTGTTAATCGAGAGCAGGTGGACAGAAATGCTATTAAAACATCTTTAAGTCGCTTAAAAAACGGTGATGTGTTTGGGATTTTTCCAGAAGGGACAAGACATGGAGATGAAAAACAACCGTTAAAAGGCACTGGGTTTTTAGCTGCAAAAAGCAAAGCACCAGTTTATCCAATATCCATAATTGGTCCATACCGAATATTTCGGCCTACTCATATAATTATACATCCACCAGTTGTTTTTGAAAAAACGGACTATGATAATGATGATGATCCGAGTCTGGCATTCAGTAAGCATATAATGAGCATAATTTACAGTAAAATAAGTGATAATTAAGAACAGGAGTGGAATAATGGAAATTATAATTGCAAAAGGAGCTGGATTTTGTAGTGGAGTTAATCGAGCCCTGGACAAAACTTTAAAAACTGTCTCTCAAGATTGTGGGGATAATAGTACTGTTTACACTTTGGGACCTATAGTACATAATAAAGAAGTTATTGATAATCTAAGTTCTAAAGGGGTAAAAGTAATTGATGATGTAACTGATCTCAACTCTCCACCAAAAGAAACTAAAGCTGAAGTAAACAGCGATAGTGATAACAATTATGTTGTAATAAGAAGTCATGGAGTGGGTCCAACTACATTTGATAAGCTACACTCAACCTCAAATGTAACAATTATAGATGCAACCTGCCCTTTTGTCAGAAAAGTGCAGAAAAAAGCCAGTGAATTATATGATCAAGGGTATACAATCTATATAGTGGGAGACCCTGATCACCCAGAAGTGATTGGTATTGACGAGTGGGTTGACAAACAAGCTGTAGTCATAGAAAAACCAGAACAAGTAGATGCTATAGAAATACCCGAAAAAGGTGCTATAGTGGCACAAACCACGTTAAGAGAAGAAATTTTTGATCAAGTTATTAACAAGATCCATGAACAAAATCCAGAAATATTAGTATATAACACAATTTGTGATGCAACACAAGCAAGACAGTCAGCTACTAAAGAATTAGCTAAGAAAGTAGATATTATGATTGTAGTTGGAGGGTATAACAGCTCAAATACTAGAAAACTTAAAGAACTCGCTGTTAATCAAGGTGTTCCTACTTATCACATTGAAACAGCAGCAGAGTTAACAGAAAAGTGGTTTTTGAGCTGCAAAAAGATAGGTGTAACGGCTGGTGCCTCTACACCTGATTGGACAATAAAGGAG
>CAZKUS010000324.1:0-2694 GCA_964556025.1 uncultured Clostridia bacterium
TTTAGAGTGAAATTGAAGTTTTATTGCTATCAACAACAGAATATAACAGCGCCTAGCATTAAAAAAGAGGCCAATCACTTAGATTGAACCTCTCAATACTAGATATGTCAAAACGTGAATTACTGCTCAAAAATAGAATCCGGATCAGAAACTAACTGTTGGGACCGAAGCAATTTATTTATCTTAGGTAGATCAGATTTATCCCCAAGTAAAATAGCTCCTATCAGATAATTATCTCTAAATACTGCTTTTTTGTATATCATTTCCTGTTCATCAATTTCTATCACAATTCTATCATCTTCATCGGGGTATATCTCACCTAAAGAAACCAAATCTATTCCGGCAATTTTCAGAGATGTCGATGGAACGGTGCCCTGATATTCCTTACTAGTTCCGTTGACCATATTTTGAGCTACTAATTTTCCCTGCTCCATAGCTGCAGGGATAATGCCATAACTTTTTCCTTGAAATTCCGCCGCATCTCCAGCAGCAAATACTTTCGAATCACTTGTGCGTAAATATTCGTCTACTATTATGCCGCCATCAGTTTTTAGACCTGCTTGTTCTGCCAGTTCAGTATTGGGAGCCACTCCTGCAGAGAAAATTACCGTATCACCATAAAGTTTTCTACCATCTTTGAAATTCACTACTAATCCGTCTTCCGTTTGTTCTATACTTTCTGTGGTACCTTCTAATTGTGACTGAACACCCAATTTTTCCATCTTTTGTCTAAACATTTCACTGCCCTGACTGTCTATTTGGCGTTTTAATAACCAGGGATTTCTATCTACAACAACTACCTCTTGCTCCAATTTAGTCAAACTATAAGCCGTTTCCAGTCCTAACAATCCACCACCAATAACTATACTTCTGCGTCCTTTGCCCGAATACTTTTGGATTTCTCTGACATCTTCCACAGTCCTAACTGTAAAGACTCCATCTTGATCAGCTCCATGTACAGGTGGTAAATTTGGGGTGCTCCCAGTTGCCAGCAAAAGCTTATCGTATTTCATCTGTTGTCCACAATCAGTTTTGACAAGCTGTCTCTCCAACTCCAATTGTTCAACACTAACATTTAAGTACACTTCGATATCTTGGTCATAATACCAGCTAGGTGGATACAAGTAAATATTATTCAGTTCGGCATCTTTACCCAACATTTCTATCAACCTGGGACGACTGTAACAGTAATATGGCTCATCACCAAAAACTGTTATCCGCGCTTCAGGATCCAAAGAGCGCAGATTCTTCACAGCCGTAATTCCCGCCACCCCATTACCGACAATTACATAGTGCATTAACACACCTCCACTATAGGTAGATAAAAGAAACGGGCCCAATATATATTGGTCCCGCACTTCATTCGATAGTTAAGTACAACAATTATAAGCAGTAATTTACTGTTCTTCAAACATACTCTTATCTACACCACATTCTGGACATACCCAATCTTCAGGTACATCTTCAAAAGCGGTACCAGCAGCTACTCCACCATCAGGGTCTCCTTGTTCAGGGTCATAAACCCATCCACATACAGTGCAAACGTATTTCTTCATAATCAATTCCTCCCTTACAGGTTTAATAATAATGGATACTAACTTATCATTGTTACAGGTATTTTAACATATTGCTTTGTAAAATTCTAGCACAAGAGGAATTATTTTAGCGAATTTTCTATATCTGCAATGATATCTTCACTGTCTTCTATTCCTACAGACAGTCTAACCAAACCATTTGTAATTCCCGCTTCTAATCTTTCTTCTTCTGGTACTACGTAATGAGTCATACTAGCTGGATGTTGAATTAAAGTATCCACATCACCTAGACTAACTGCTAAATAACACATCTCTACACTGTTTAACATTTTAGTTCCCGCTTCATAACCACCTTTAAGTTCAAAAGTAATTATTCCACCATTACCTGCCATCTGTTTTTTAGCCAATTGATGATCGGGATGAGATTCCAATCCAGGGTACCAAACTCGCTCTACTTTTGAATGACCTTCCAAGTACTCAGCCACCTTTTGAGCATTCTCTAAATGTTTGTCCATTCTCAAAGGTAAGGTTTTTAATCCCCTCAGAAGTAAAAACGCATCCATGGGAGCCATAATACCACCGATATCTTTCATAGTTGTCATGGCAACATCTTCAATAAAATCTTGAGAACCTATCAACAATCCACCAACTACATCGCCGTGACCGCTGATGTATTTAGTAGCACTGTGTACAACCGCATCTATTCCTAATTTCAAAGGTTTCTGCAAATAGGGAGTCATAAAAGTATTGTCAACTATAGAAGTCAAATTGTGTTTCTTAGCTAAAGAAGCGATTTGGGATAAATCTACTAATTTTAAAGTGGGATTAGTAGGTGTTTCAGTAAAGATCACTGAAGTATTAGGCTTGATTGCCTTTTCAACTTCCTGAATATTAGCTGTATCGACAAAAGTCACCTCTACTCCGTATTTGGTAATTAATTCACTCAAAAAAGCATGGGTACAGCCATAAATAGTTTGCTCAGCTATTACATGGCTTCCCGATTCTAAGAGATTAAAAAGTGCTGCAGTTATCGCTGCCATACCGGATCCAAAGGAAAGAGCTCCATCCCCACCTTCTAATAGAGCAATTTTCTCTTCTAAAGCCTTATTAGTTGGATTACTAAGTCTAGAGTAAATATATCCCGGTTCTTCTCCAGCGA
>CAZKUS010000325.1:0-2679 GCA_964556025.1 uncultured Clostridia bacterium
CCTAAAATCCTGCTATCTAAATAACCTACATTGCTCAAATCCAATACAACTCTTTCTATATGATCTTCTTTAAATATTTTATCTATTTCATTTTTTAAGTATTCAGCATCTTGAAAAGTTAATCTATTAGTGCTAAATTCAACTATAAAACAATCCCCGTAGCAGCCTTCCTGTTTTGATTGGCCAATTCTAATTATCTTCATATCCATATGTTTTTCCTCTTTTCTATTTTATAGTCTCTCGGAATTACCCGAGTTAGATAAAACAAGACTTTTCTTGACTCATCCGACTTGCCTTCCTCCCGCTTTTTGCAGGAGGATTTTTTATTTCCTATAGCAGAACTGGAAATTCTGCTAAAAAATTTTTGTTTTTCGACAAAAAACGCTTGACTTTTCAGAAACACCCCCATAATCGCCGTGAAGGGATTTTTCCCTAACTAACATGATTGGGGTGTTTAATGTGAAACCATTATTAATTGCTCATGAATCTTATCAAGACTTCGTTTTAAAGCAACTGCAAAACCATTATTCTGGCGGCATTCTAACTCTTGTAAGTAAAGATTGGCCTATCATCTCTAAATTATGGATTACAGATCTTTCTTGCGTTACTACCTGGCTTTATGATACTTATTCTCTTAAAGGTCCGCTTCCTCGTGACCCTGCTTCCATGATGCGTTCTTACCTTTTGTTTCTCTTGACTAATCCTTCTATTGGTATTTCCAAGTGGGTTGATGTATTGCATCGCATCCCTCTTTATGCCATTTTAAGTGGCTTTCAGCCAGGTGATATACCTGGTATTGGTACTTTTTATGACTTCTTTGAACGTTTATGGGGTAGTGATGTCAAAAACATTAAGCCTAATCTAAAGCCAAAACGTAAAAAAAATAATAAAAAGAAAAAGTATAAAAAGGGTGAAAAGCAAACTCCCAAAAACCCTGGTATTATAGAAAAACTTGTCAAAAGGTTCTTTAAATATGGTTCTAAAAAAAAGTGCTTGCCTGGAGACCGTTTGTTTGATTTTTTCCAGTCTCAATTTCTTAGTGTGTCCGCTAATTTGGGCTTACTTGGTGATTTGAATGCTCTTGCTGTTTCAGGCGATGGCACTCCTTTGGAAACTGCTAAATATCCAAGAAGCAAACCTACTTGTGATTGTAGTGCCCAAGGTATAACGAAATGTAACCATCCTCGCCTTTATTCTCAACCCGATTGCAACTCAGGTTGGGATAGTTCCAGGGAAAGGTACTTCAATGGATACCACCTCTACATGATATCTGCTAGCGACAGTCCTTATGATTTACCTTTATATCCTAGGCTACAGCCTGCATCACGCCACGATGCTGTCAGCTTTGTCACTAGCTCTATTGAATTTTCGCAACGTTTCTCCTTGGGCACAGTTGATAAAATGCTCCTTGATGCGGCTCATGATGCAAAGATCATTTATGAATTGCTACTTCATCATGATATTGAACCTTTTATTGATTTAAACCCTAGAACCAAGAAAAATTATAGTTCTAAAGGTGATATTAAAATCTCCTATGATGGCATTCCTATTTGTCCTATTGGTAAATCCATGAAGTCAAATGGTTTTGATTTTTCTAAATCACGGCTCAAATGGAGATGTCCTCTCGCCCGCGGTACCAATATTTCTTGTGAAAATACTTGTTCTAATGCTAAATACGGGCGTACTTTTCATACTTTTCCAGAAAATGATATGCGGATTTTTACTAAAACACCTCGCTCTTCTGAAAAGTGGAAAATTATTTTTAGTAGACGCACCTCTGTTGAACGTTCTAATAAACGTGAAAAAGTTGATTATAAACTAGAAACTGGGCGGCATCGTTCTACTAAAATGTGGTACATACGTCTCTATGGTATTATGATGTGTCAACACATTGATGCTTGGTATAGTAAGTTGAAAGAAACTTTAAATCTCCCATCGTTAATTGCTAAACATACTTCATAACTGTTACTTTTAAAATCTAATACTGCTAAGCTTATTTGTCATGCCCTTTTTTAAGTTTTTGACTAATTTTTTTTAGTTATTTCCTTCATCATAGCAATTCCCAGGATTTTTTTGCCATTTTTGCTTTTTAAGGCTTTTTTATTCCGAGAGGCTATTATATAATAAAAAAACTCATCCCAAAAAAGGGACGAGATAACCCGCGGTACCACCCTAATGGGGTCATGAAAACCCCACTTTGTTAATAATAACGGTTATTAACCGGCTTATCCTAATAACAGTTTTACTGCTTTCAGATAGCTGCTCCCAAGTGATTTTCACTTAAAATAAGAAGCTAGGCTTCCACCGTCCCCAGCTCGCTAGTTTCTTAAAAGCTTTTAAGTTACTCTCTTGTTCCTCGCATTTTATTGCAATATATAAAAATTTTCCCTTTATATTATATCTATTATTTCACATTTGTCAAACTAATAATCGCTATTTTCCTCATCATGTTCTATTTCATTAAATTTTTTCTTAGCAAACTCATTTTCTTCAAGGGCCTCTATTTGTGCCTGCAGAAACGATCTAAATTGAATTTTAAACTGTTTAGAACGCTCAACTAAATCTTGATACTGCTTGTATACATGTTCAACTTTGTTATTAGCATCTTGTATTATTTTATCAGCTTTGTTTTCTGCTTCTCTTTCAATCATTGATGCTTTTTCTTCAGCATTTTTCTTA
>CAZKUS010000326.1:0-2667 GCA_964556025.1 uncultured Clostridia bacterium
TAGATGTACCAAACCGAAACATTGGATGTGAAATTGAAGAGTTCAGCTATCAACACTCAACTTTAACTGAGCCTTTCAAAAAGTAGCTGTGATAATCAGCTGTTGACAGAGAAAAGATTTCAATTTCACTCTAGGTTCTTGTTTTGGTAAATTTAAAACTCAGTCTTCAAAAATGTAAGGGGGATTGTAAATGGGGAAGTTAGATGATTTAAACATGACCTGGGATTTAGAAAAAATTTTCCCGGGAGGGAGCAGTTCTCAAGAGTTGCAAAGTTTTCTTTCCAACTTGGAATCAGAGTTATCAGACCTTGGAGATGAGGCGGCTACTTTAACTTCAGATGGCGATAAAATCGAAGATTTCGTAGTGAAATGTCAAGATACCAGAGACAAATTGAGAGAAGGTGCTACCTTTGTAAGGTGCTTGGTTAGCCAAGACCAACAGGACAAACAGGCCAAAGCTCTAGAAGGTAGAGTCAATCAACTTCAAGCGGAAATGGAAGCTATCATGATTGATTTGGAATCGGTATTACAAGAGTTTCCCACACAAGAGTGGGGGCAAATTGTGGACAGAGAACAGCTTAAACCAGTGAGTTTTTTCTTAACTGAGCTGAGAAATCAGGGGCGCGACAAATTGGCTCCTCATGAAGAAAAACTGGCAACTGATCTCTCAGTAGACGGATATCATGGTTGGGGAGAATTGTATCATACAATTGTGGGAGATATTACTATAAATAGGGATGGTAAAAAGCTATCAGTTGGTCAGGCCCAGAATTTACTGTCCAGCTCGGAACAGTCAGTAAGATACGAAGTGGGAGAACTAATTGAACAGGCGTTTCAAGAAAAAGAACATTTGATTGCCAATGCTTTAAACCATTTGGCAGGTTTTCGATTAAATTTATATAAACACAGGGGTTGGGATGACTACTTAAAAGAACCCTTACAGATTAATAGAATTTCAAAACAGACTCTGAATACAATGTGGGAGACTATCGAAAAACACAAACATGTATTTACTGACTATTATGCAAAGAAAAAAGAAATGTTGGGTTTAGATACTTTCGGCTGGTTTGATAGAAATGCCCCTATATCAGGTAAATCATCATATATTGATTACAGCTCTGGGGCTAAGTTTATAGTGGAACAGTTTGGAAAAATCAGTGATGAAATGGCTGATTTTGCAGAAAAAGCTCTAGTTAATCGCTGGATAGAAGCTGAAAATCGTGGTAATAAGCGCCCTGGAGGTTTTTGTGCAACATTCCCGGTAACAGGAGAAAGCAGAATATTTATGACCTATTCCGGAAGTTCTCGAAATGTAGCTACATTGGCCCATGAACTCGGTCACGCTTACCATCAGTGGGCATTAAGAGATCAGCCTTCTTTTGCTTCGAAATATCCTATGACGTTGGCCGAAACAGCTTCTACATTTGCCGAGCAAGTCATTTCAGATGCGGCTATAGAAGCTAGCAGTGATGAACAAGAGCGTTTAGCTCTGCTTGATGAAAAAATCAGTAGAAGTTGTGCCTTTTTTATGGATATTCATTCTAGATTCCTGTTTGAATCTTTATTTTATCAGGCCAGAGCTCAAGGTCCTGTAGAGGTTAATAAAATTAATGAACTGATGGTTTCATCACAGAAAAAAGCCTACCAAAATTCCCTTGATTACTGGCATCCCAGATTTTGGGCCACTAAACTGCATTTTTATCTCACAAGAGTACCATTTTATAATTTTCCCTACACATTTGGATACTTATTCAGCATGGGGATATACTCACTGTTTAAGCAAGATCCCCAGAACTTTCCCGAGGTGTATTGGAATTTATTAAAAGATACAGGTAGAATGACTGCAGAAGAGTTAGCATTAAAACATCTGAACATGGACCTTCGAGAATCAGATTTTTGGGAACAAGCAGTTGGATACTGTATTGATGATGTGAATAAGTTTAACACAGCCTCTCAGTAAATAAAACTGCACTTTCAATTACCTAATGCTGCTGGCAGCGTGGTTTTTGAAAGTGCAGTTTTTGATGCATTTAAAACTCATAAAATCTGCCCTACCTATCAATTAGTGATACGGTGTAATTAAGACTGGGCATTTTACTTTTATCGTATACTGATGGGATCATAGTACTACTATCGACTAACTTATATCCAGATTCGATTTCCGTGGTTTGTAGACCAGCTGTAATAACTTGTTCTTTGAGTTGGTCTATTCCTACAGTAGACTTGGTATCTACCTGTTCTTTGTCGGACAATTCAATAATTTCTCCTGTAATATCACCTTCAGAAGTTATTTCTAGATAATTCTGCTTTCCAGTTATTATAAGTGAGTTATCTTCTGTCCTGTGTTTGACGGTTAGTTTAAAAGTTTTATTCTCATTAGTATTGTTAGAGTTAGAATTCTCAACTTGTTCTATTTCTTCTACAGAGAATGAAATATTAATTTCGTCAGATTCATATTCATCCAATAATTTTTTTGCTGTTGTTGTTACTTGTTCTTCATCAAGGGGGGAATCTTTTTCTGATACTATTTCAGAGAAATTTTCTTCTAACTGTTCTGTACCGATATCCACCTTAACTGTTTCATAAACTGGTAAGGGATCAGGTAATTCATCCAATATATCTTCTAATACTTTAGTTAATTCTTCTTCCTCTTCCTCTTCCTCTTCT
>CAZKUS010000327.1:0-2658 GCA_964556025.1 uncultured Clostridia bacterium
AGTCTCTTTCTCATCTGAATCTATACCTGTCAGTTCTTGTACATCTTCTGGGCTATGGTCCAGTAATGGAGACCAGGGATTGTGTTTTCTGACCTTTGATTCTTCTGAATCACTGATAATTAGCAGCTCTTCGGCCCTAGTTGCTGCTACATACAACAATCTCATTTCTTCACATTCAAGGTATTTCAATTCTTCTTGTTTATGTTTTTCCCAGTCAATGGGGACTCCAAGTTGTTTTTTGTGATAATTGCCATCTTCAGTAAAGGTAAAATATCCAGTTGGAACTGATTCTGTCCTTTCAATGTGTTTAGAAACAAATTTTTCTGGTTCTACTTTTTTCCTAGGATGAGCCAGAAAAACCACTGATGCCTGCAGACCCTTGGCTTTGTGTAAATTCATTAACCGAACTGACTGCTGATCTTTTGCGTATATATCCAGTTCTTCTTCTGGATTGGCAGTTAGTACATCGGAGATCTTCTCCACCATGGAGGAAAAATTAAGATTGCCGTTAAATTCATTCTGCTTGACATATTCCAAGAGCTGATACAGATAGCCACTCCTAGGCTCTTCCATATCACCAATTATAAATGTATAAGGGAATACACCTAGATCAGCTACTAGTTTTTCTAAAAACACCGATGGAGAGTATCTGTGCTTCCAAGACAGGTACTGATTTAGTCTGCTATAAGCCTGAGATACTTCTGCTACTGCTTCATGACCGGTCTCAGGAAGTAGAGCTTTGATATTAAAACTACCGCCATTTTCTTTGAATTGATAGAGCGTGTCATCAGAAAGACCAAAATACAGACCTCTCAGTACTGCAACCAAATACACTTGATTATCAGGTTCATTTACAAATCGCAGGAGTTTATACAGCTCGTGGAGTTCAAAACAATCTCCCATGGAACTGCCACCAGTCATGGCCACAGATATGCCCTTGTCTTCTAGAGCCCTGGCATATACATCCATGGAATCTTTGTAGCGGAGAATTATCATAAAATCCTCAGGATTATAGTTATTTGAGGAATTCAGGATTTCTTTGATTCTGCTAGCTATTTGCTCGGCATCGGCGGCAGCTACATCATCTTTCTTAGTAAAGCCTTGGGGTACAGTAAGTCTCCGAACACCGAGTTTGCCTGTTAGTATTTTTTGGTGATCAGTTTCCTGATCGAACCGTTTTTCAAGCACTTGTTGATCGGGTTTGACAGTTTCTAATGGAGCATGTTTGGCCTGGTATTTATCGGATTCCTCTGGTAAGAGTTCTTGAAATACTGGATTGAACCATTCACCTAGACTGTCCACCGATCTGAAATTGGCAGTCAGTTCTAGAAGTTCTCCTCCTCTATCAATGATCAGATTCTTAACTAGATTGTAAGTATCTATATCGGCTCTACGGAATCGGTAGATGGACTGTTTGGGATCACCGACTACAAATAGAGAGCCGGGCTTTGGTGTCAGGTTATGCCAACTTTTCTCATGGGTTTCTAGACCAGTGAGATAAAACAACAGTTCTGATTGAATGGGATCAGTATCTTGAAACTCATCTACCAGCATAGTTTTATATTTTCTCTGAAAATACTCCCTCACTTCGGGATAATCTTTCAACATATTGCGAGCTCTCATGAGTAGATCATTGAAGTTCATATAGGAAAGTTGCTCTCTTTTATTTTCATAATACTCTACTGCGGGGATTAGAAACTTCATGATATGATAATGGCAGTATTCTCGCCATTTTTGCAGTACAGGTCCAACCACCTCTTCTGCAACTCGACTTGCCTCGTCTCGTAGTTCGTAAGCGATGCTTTTATCCGGCCATCTGTTCAATGTAACACCATGTTTATCAAATTTACTCAATAGCTCTATCTTTTGAGCATCCTTGTTCATGTCAAAGTATCTGAAATACTTTTTGGCTCTCATGGTATTTTTTAGTAGATCATCATATCCATTTGGTGGTTCTTTTTCCGGAAGATTGGCCTCAGCTTTTTCCAGTAGTGGACGCAGTTCTTCTAGAGCTCGGTCTAGATCAGGGGGTTCTACCTCTTGGTGGGCAAATTTCACATCAGGGTACTGAGCCAATTCCTTAAAACTACCTGTAAGTTTTTGAGGTGATACACCGATCCGGTCTAAATTAGTCAGTAGATCTCCCCTATTTAGTTGTACATGAAGTAGATATTCATTAAATACTTCGTCTTCAAAAAGGGCAGATTCTAATTCATCAAGTTCTTGAAATTCCGGATCAAGCCCGGCTTCTACTGGTCTTTCTCTCAGAAGCTTCGCGGCAAAAGAGTGAATTGTTCCTAAAAATGTTCCTTCGATATTTTGCAGTGCTACTTCGATATTTTCTTTCACTTCGGGTGGATGATCTTTGTTATACTGTTCTTCTAAGCTGTTTTGAAATCGTTCTCGAAGTTCTGCCGCAGCTTTTCTGGTAAATGTAATGGCTACCATCTCTTCTACTCGGCATTTTCCCGAGAGGATCTGTGCCACCATTCTCTCCACCAAACTTCTGGTTTTACCAGAACCGGCACCCGCTTCAACCAAGATGTTTTGATCAAGTTCCTCTACTATTCTTTTCCGTTGAGTTTCATCAGGCGGGGTTATATTACTCATGATTTCTCACCTGCCTAAAGGTTTCTAGTTCTGGATGGTTTTCATGTA
>CAZKUS010000328.1:0-2649 GCA_964556025.1 uncultured Clostridia bacterium
TAAAAGTTTGGCTCATTCAGAGTGAAATTGAAGTGTTTATTGCTATCAACAATAGAATATAACAGCGCCAAAGTTTAAATAGTCAGTACGTACTCTCGTGATTTTGGTTATGAGAGCTAGCAACAGGTTCACTATATACGGGTAGGAGGAAGCGGATATGGAGATCTACCGGGGAGATATCAGTTTTGGTAAGACTAAAACACTGGTGAAAAAGGACGAGATCACCTTTAATCAAGACCATCCTAAAGTGCAGGAGGTTTTTGCTAAACAACTTGAGGAAAACGAGCTTGTAGAGCTTGTGAATTGCAACAAAAGAGTTAGTGTTTCATTCACATCGTTTAATGCCAATGATCAAGATAAAGTGGCTATCTTTTCGAAAAAACTGTACAGATATTTGTCAAACCTAGATAATGATGACACTATTCAGCTGAGCCAAATTGAACACAGACATAAAGAAGCCATGATCGCCGATGTAGATGATATCAAGAAAGGAAAAGCTTATATATCCAGCTCTCTGATTCAAGAGTTGACTGCTGGTTCTGACAAGGAACTGGCGGGGATACTGATCGTAAACAGATTAAATGGCTATCAATTGCAGCTGGACAATCATGAATTCGAGCTAGATGACGATATTAAAACTGTCAGATTAAACGCCAAGCACCGCCAATTGCTAGACTACGAACTACCTACATATATCACTCAAGCTTTTTTGGATTATTTTCAAGAGAACTTTCAAGAATCCTACCAAGAATGTGGTATAGGACAGCGATATCCCAGTGAAAGTGACAATATTTATCTGAAAGTGGATAAAGACAATATCCTAAACTCCGAGGATTTCTATAAAGCCAAGGGACAGTTTCGCTCCTTTATTAAAGCAAATAAGATCAAGCGTTTAGCTATCTATCCGATCTACAAAGAGGGGAGTGAAAGCTTTTGGCAACGGATCAATAATTTGACGTCCTCGGCAGTGGAATTTATCTTGGATAAGTTTATCCGAAATAAACAGGTTCAACTAAGGGCTGTCAGGCCCTATTCTATAGATGAAACTGAAAATGTAGCTAGACTTTCGGAAACTACTATGAAAGTTTTAGGTGTTGAAGAGACAGATAATGTGGTGATCAAATACGGTGATTCTCACTACAAGGCCAGGGTTTTGGAACTGGACAATTATCAAGCTCTGGCTACAGAAAACCGGATCAAATTCGAACAGGAACTATCCACTATCATAGGGATTCCTTCCCACATTCGAGATGAGCTGGGTTTGGACTATATAAACTACACTGTCAATGTAGAGAGGGATCTACCCTATCTGTTTAAAAAACATTTGAATAAACAACTACTTACCATGGTTGGTGTACTGTTATCACTCAACTTTTTGCAGTTTATAGACAGCTATCTGTTTAGGGCTGCGGTGGTAACTTTTATCACCATTATCATGGTCTATTTTTCCTTTTCGGAAGTACGAGAGAAGATTTCAAATAAATAGATATCTTTAGTGAGATTGATATTTTGTAGCTATAATAACTACAAAGTTAGAGGTGGGCTTATCATGAATAGTTCCATATCTGGTAGTAAAATGGCGGAAATAGAAAACTTTTTTAAAAATGAGCAGGGAAATGGCTGCTCGGGTTATGAGATTAAACCCGGTACTAGCAATATTATCTTAACTGCTCCCCACAGTGTCAGCCAGCAAAGAGAAGGGGAGAAAAAGTCCAGTGAATACCGGACTGGTCTGATTGTAATTATGCTGCAGGAACTGACAGGTGCTCACATTGCTTACAAAACTGAAAATTTGTCCGATGATGCCAATTATGATTTGAACTGTGATTTTAAATCCGCCCTGTCGGAATATATAGCTCACAACAGTATAGATCTGTTAATGGATTTTCACATTTCAGCCTCTTCTAGAGAATTTGATTTTGACATCGGTACAGGTAGAGGGAAGAACATCAAATACAGGCGAGAACTTGTAAATAAAATAGTTTCTGGATTAGAAAATCATAACTATGAACGGGTTTATCAGGACCATATCTTCAGGGCAGAACATCCCGGCACTGTGTCCAGTACAATTTCAAGCAAGAACGGGATACCGTCACTTCAAATTGAGATAAACTGGAACTGTATCAGCAGCTATCAAAAAACCAGAGAGCTCGTCTATGTGTTCTCACAACTGATAAAAGACATTGAGGTGATTGTGTGACAGATTTGAAAGGGTGGATAGTATACAATGGTTCACTGAAGATGGACAAAATGGACAGATTGGTGCGCAAATTATATCAACAGGGGATACGAGAGAATATCGATATTGAGATGTATGCCAATAATGAACTCCTTCCAATTATAGATGACAGTGGTGAGCCCAGACTGGCTGCAACTAGCGGACTAGACGGTGAGATGTTCTGTGAATCCGAGCTGGAAAATCTGGATTTTGTGTTATTTTGGGATAAGGATGTGCTATTAGCTAGGCATCTAGAACTCATGGGAGTACGGGTGATAAATACCAGTCATGCCATAGAAACCTGTGATGATAAAGCTCTGATGCATTTACAATTGGCTAATAACAATATTAAGACACCTAAAACCATTACAGCCCCCTTTGCCTTTCAAAACCAGGCCATTGACAGAGATTATATCGGGAAAGTATTTCAA
>CAZKUS010000329.1:0-1603 GCA_964556025.1 uncultured Clostridia bacterium
AAAACTTTTACTTCCTGATCATGGCAAAGATCTAAGATAGTTTGGAAAGCCTGATTAGGCACTCCTTCCGCTTCTAATGATACTTCAGGTGTTGGTTCACTAACACCACATATACATTCCTCTAAAGAATTCTCACAGTCAGGACAAGTTTCCTCCTCTTCATCATCTTCCTCTCTTTCAATATCTATACCTTCTCCTTCTGCTGCTTCAGGTGTGTAGAGAACTATATCTTCGGAGATTTTTATCATAGGGGAGGTAGGCGACTCATCATCATAACCTATACCTTCATTTTTGTCGTAGTAAACCCAAATCCCATTATCTATGGCTGTTTCAATTGTTTCTTTTAACTGGTTAATATCCAATATAATCTTTAAGTCTTCTTTTCGGGCAAAAGCCCTCCTTAATTCTTTTGTGCTAATATAATCTTTGTTCTGAGGCCAGGCCTTTGCCTGTACAAACTGAGGAGATAAAGAATCGCTTTCACTATCCAAAACTTCCTCAAGATTTTTTAAATGACCTAAAATTACTCTACTTTGATCGCTGGAAACCTCTCCTTGTTCCTTAACAGGCAGGGTATCTCTTCTGAGATTTACTTCATCCTGCCCATGATTTTGGCTTGGATAAAAGAGATGACGGTAGCATTTTGTAATAGCTACTTTCATGTTAAGTCTTGACTTATTGTATCTCTCCTCCAATTTGTTCTGCTGCTCATCAGATAGTTCATTTAATCTATCTGTATCTTCTCTTATGATCCTTATAGCCAAAAATTTCTGTGCCAGTTCTATCATTCTGTCAACTCTATCATTATCAGCAACCAGGAAAATCACATGGTTTTTGAATTTCCTAAAAGCCCCGGATGTTCCTGAGTGATTAAAAATTCTTTCTATGGTGTTTAGTACTTGATTTTCAGTAGACTTGACTGTTTCAGCATCATAATGAATTATACATAAAGTTGGTCTATTGCTGTCATCAGGCACCTCTGCTGGTTCACTGGGGAAATAAACTGTATTGAAAATATTGCTCGGCCAAATATCTTCTATGAAGTCATTAAGCAAATTTTTTGCTCTGGTTCTTCCTAAAGATGCCATCTCGTCTTCAATTATTTTATTTAAAGAAGGCTCAGTCTTAAATTTGTAATTCATACCATCATAATCAAGATACCAGGCAGATTTATCTAATTCTCTTATAGCTCTTTTTAGAAGTCCTGGATCGTCTTTTGGTGTCAGTACAGATATGTTCAGCTCTTCTTCATTAATTCCTGTAGCTATTTCATGAGTAAGACTGTTAAGAAAAATCGTAGTAGCAGCTCTAGTAGTATAAGGTGGATGGTCTTCTGGTAGGAAAAGTTCATTATCTATCTCCTTAGCATGAGCATCATCAGCCTCTGTTGGGTTATAAATATCGGCTTCAATTACTGATTTAAATCTTGGTCTTTCTAATCGGCTGGTAAGTTCTTCTGCTATTTGCGTTACACTTAAGTCCATATGATGGGGATGAATTAAATATGTATTTTCTGGCTTATCTGTCCATAATTCTCTCACTATATTAGCCAGAAGCCTTAATGCCCCTCGTGTCTTTTGGAAATTAGGAATAGTAGCAGTCT
>CAZKUS010000329.1:1613-2648 GCA_964556025.1 uncultured Clostridia bacterium
GGTTTAAAGTTTGTATGAGTTCCGGGTGGAAAGGATAACTTTGTTCAATATCTTTTGCATATTCCGCTCTACCAGCCTTAGAAGGCAAGTTTACATCATTTGATATATTTCTAAAATATTCCACAAATTCTTCCGCTACCTCTTTAGCTATCTCCCTATCGGTGTCTTCAAAAAGTCTGTGAGTAACAATAGATGATATCTCTGTTTCTTCAGCAGGAGTTATCACCTGTTCCTGGCGTGCTGAAGTTTGTCTTGCTTCATTAAGTTCTCTATTTATCTCTTCTGTTTCTGCAGAATAGGCGTCACTTTCTTCAGTTAGTGTGTAAACTAAAATTACATTTTGACGGCTGGAAGCAAACTCCATTAATGACATTAAAAAGGGAACAGTTTGTTGTGCTAGTGTTGTCTCTCCAGGTGTGTTCTCTTCACTCAACCCTTTAGCAGTCCTAAGATAATGGGCTAGCTCATCTATCATAATTATAGCTGACTCATCCCCAATAATATCTTTCCAAACCTGGGTTCCAGGAGCAACTCTTTGCTTGTCGCTTTCTTTCATGAGCGAGTACCCTGCATTGCCTTTTAACTGATAAGCTATTTCACCCCAGGGGGTATATGTGGTTATATCCCCATGATGCACTCCATTAACCACATCCAAATCAGTACCAACTATACCCGCTACATTATCTACAGGTTTATCCGGTATAAACTTAGAATCAATTATGTGATTAGCTGAATTGTTTAAATCCTGCTCACTGGTTGCAAGATGATATAAAGCTATGAGATTGTGAGTTTTACCTCCGCCAAATGAAGTTTCAAGTCTTATGACAGGAGAGTTAGAAGGTTCAACTCCTGTTAGTCGGCCTAAAGCTTGCTTGAGTAGAGATTCTAAACCTGAGGTAGGATATGTATTGGAA
Organism: uncultured Clostridia bacterium; assembly: GCA_964556025.1. GTDB lineage: Bacteria > Bacillota > Natranaerobiia > Natranaerobiales > Natranaerobiaceae > Natranaerobius. The sequence continues at coordinate 2,528 of CAZKUS010000329.1, forward strand.
AGGAATTTATCGGGATCTTTATAAATGGGATCAGCAGTCTCCTCTATAACATCATGTAATCTAGCAGCAAATAAATCTTCCCTCAGTTTACCACCTAAAACTTCTTCTCTGGGAATGCAGG
>CAZKUS010000330.1:0-2633 GCA_964556025.1 uncultured Clostridia bacterium
GCAGTATCTCTCCAGTTTTGATCTACAAAAGGCATGAAAGAGTGATCTATGATCAAGGTGGTATTTTGTTCCTCGGTTGTTTTTATCAATGATTTCAGATTGCTGTCACTTATCAGTTCCCCTGTGGGGTTATTAGGTGAGCAAATGAAAACTAGATCAGGTTTGTCATTTTGTACTGTTGAAATAATTTTAATAAACTCTTTGTTAACATAAGCTAACTTTATGTTAATTTCCGTCCCACCGTATGCCTTAACAGCCCTTTGATATTCACTAAAAGTTGGATTGATTATCAGTGCCGTATAGTTTGATTTGTTCAGTGCAGTAGTCAAAGTAATCAAATCTATTATTTCACTGGCACCATTTCCCACCACTACTTGAGAGCTGGAGAGTTTATGAGTTTTTCCGATTGTACTTTTTAACCCTTCACAATTTGGATCTGGGTAATGTTGTACATGATCTAATTCTGAAATCAGCCGGTCTTTTACCATTTTAGGAATTCCCATGGGATTTATGTTGGCACTGAAGTCTATCACCTGTTGGGGGTCTAAATTGTATTCTTCAGTCCATTTGTTGATCTGTCCACCGTGCTCATATTTTTCCATTATTAATACCTCCTAATGCCGCCATTTACCAGAGGATAAAATCCCATAAAATTTCCCAGTTTCTTTGTTCTGTACCATTTTAAAAAACTTTGTTTCCCTTGTTCAAAATTGTCAGGATAGATTAACCCAGCAACATTACCGCTGTGAGCTCTAACTACTCCTAAAGCGTCAGCATTAGGATATTCTCTCATTAGTTCATCAATTTCAGGTTTGTGAATTATCAGTTGATGCAATTGGGCACTTTTGCTGCTTGCTTTTCCCATAAGGGCTAGATCTTGGGTTTTAATCCCATGAATAAACATTTCATATGCTTGGCTTAGTTCTGATTCTTTTAGTGAGTTCAGAAAACTTAGTTCAGTATTGGCATTAAAATCTTCAGTATCTACACTACCTCCTAAATCTAGAATAGCTAGATAACCAGGAGGTGTATCACCCAAGTTTTTTTCTAATTTGCCAGTGATGTGGTTTATCTGTACAACTCCGTCAAAACAGTTGCTGTCACTGGGCTCAACTTCGGCAGCTATCTTTGTCGCCAATTCAGACAGTTGTGCTTTGTCCCAATTTGCAATGCTAGAAGGTATATACCCAATTTGGTTTTGCCTGTTTTGATACAAAAATTGACAGATTCCCATAATACTGCCGTATATATCGGCACTGCTGGTGCCATATCCTTTTCCCTGGGGAAGGGACGAACTGATATGGATATTAATTTTTAGGGGAGGAAGATTTAACTTATTCAGAAATATATTTACTGCTTTAATGGCTTTTTCTGGCCTTATTATTTGAATATCATTTTGCGTTTTAATCTCTTTTTTACCGGTGATGGTGTAATTATTGTCATTGTGATGTTTGATATCAACTATCACTTCACTGTAATCACCGATAGGACAGGAGATTAAAAAGTTTTTACCAGATAATGTGCCCTGCAGCCATTCACCACAGGTGTGAGGTACTTGAATTCTAGTAATCACAGCCCCCACCCCCCTATTACAGCAATCAAAAAAATAAATTCACTCAGTTCCACGCTGGCACCGTATACATCACCGGTGATTCCCTGTAATTTAAGGTGAAATCTATAGGCGAAAATATTTGCGATTATTCCAGCGATAATAGCGGCGGCTAAGTATATTAAAATCTGATCAGGGTTTAATGAATTCACTGTTGAAATTGATATTATGCCCCAAATCACAGTAAATAGTGCTAACAAACTAATTACTGGGCCAGCCATGACAGCTATTATTTTAGTAACAGAATTTATATTAGGTTTGGAATCGTAATTTGCTTTAAATTTTTCCCCTAAGCCGGTTAAATTTTTGGGATAAGGATAAGTTTTAATTATTTGGTATAAAATCAATCTAGCTATCCAAGGAAATAGCAGCAAAACCAGCATTTCCCCATTTTCTATAATATTAAAAACCGCCAACCACTTTCCCAATAACAACATCCATAGAGCAAAACCGCCGTAAACCCCGATGTTACTATCTCTCATAATATTTATCAGTTCAGACCCGGACCTTCCAGAGTATAGACCATCAAAAGCATCGGATAATCCATCTAGATGTAATCCACCTGTTACGTAAACAGTGAAAATCACAAATACAAAAGCAGTAATTGTATCAGGAAAGAAAACACTAAATACATGGGCTGCTAGATAGTATCCAATTCCCATAATAATGCCGATCACAGGAAAATAACAGGTTAAAGTTTCTGGCTTAAGGGTAATCTCATTATCATTATTTTTTAATTTATGTTCTAGATTGAAACAGAAGCTGGGCACTGGTATACGAGTCAAAAAAGTTACAGCACCTAAAAATCTCAATATTACTTTAATAACAGCATCCATTATCACAATAACCACCTCAATATAAATCCAAGTATCTCTAGCACTATTAAACCAATCCAAGAAGTATATTTAATCAATAAAATGGTATTTTCGATATCCGAGATATCAGGTGAGTTTCCTTCTGTGTTCATATAAGATCTAAAGGAAAGTTCACCTTGATAGCTGTTCTGTCCACCTAATCTGATGTT
>CAZKUS010000331.1:0-2604 GCA_964556025.1 uncultured Clostridia bacterium
GATCATACAAATTATGAATTTCAAGATTTTTAAGTTCTAAATCCATATTGTATTCGTGTAAGGTTTGTTCGGCTTTTTTCTGTTCTGTAATGTCCCTGGATGCTGCATAAACTAAATCGTTTTTAACTTGTGCGTGCCATTCAATATATATATACTCTCCTTGTCGATCTTCATATCTATTCACAAAATCTATTAAGGATTTATGATCATTCAAACCAGCTAAAGCTTCTTTGGTAAGTTGGAGATCATCAGGATGAACGAAATCAAGAAAATATTTATTTTCTAATGTCTTAATAGAAAAGCCAGTCAGCTCTTCCCAGTATTTATTTACCTTAATAAAGCGTCCATCAAAATCAGCTATACACATCAAACCTGGTGTAACATTAAAAAAGTTTTCTAGTTCTTTTGTTTTCTCTTGAGCTAATTTTTCCGATTCTTTTCTGTTTGTAATATCACTAAATGTACCCAGAAAACTATTTTCATCTAATGTTACAACATTTAATTCAATCCATTTTTTGTTTCCATGTTTAGTTTTTATTTGTAATTCTCCATTTGTAGCTCCAGTTTCTAATAACTCTTTCATACCGCCTTGAATTTGTTCAATGTGTTCTTCGTCTGTAGTATCAAAAACACTCATCTGTAAGAACTCTTCTTTAGTACATTCAAACATTTCATGACCGTGGGTATTTGTCTCAATAAAGTTCCCCTCTAGATCAACAACATGTATCCCTACAGGTGCTGAATCTAAATATGTTCTTGTAAGATCTTCATATTTTTTACGTTCTGTTATATCTCGACTGATACATAAAATTTTACTATTACCATTAACATCCTGTGTCATAGAAGCTGATGTTGAAAACCATTTCCATGTTCCATCTTTTTTCTTTACTCTACCTACTAATTCATCGTCAGGAGATATACCCGTTTGAGCCAATGATAAAATAGATTCCCTCAAAGTTTCAATATTATCTGGATGTAAGTATTCTGATACATAGTTGCCGATCATTTCCTTTGGCTTATATCCCAATATCTTTTCAACATTTGGGGCAATATAATCCATAACCCCTTCCATATTAGTTGTATAAACTATATCATTTGCGTTTTCTATAAAGCTTCTAAATTGATACTCGCTTTCTTTTAATTCTTTTTCGGTTTCTTTAAGCCTTGTGATGTCAACAGCTACACCGCTTCGTCTTATAAATTCTCCAGCATCATTATAAACAGGAAAACTTCGTGCCCAAACCCACCTGATTTCACCATTTGGCCTTACAATTCTATACTCTAAATCAAAGTTATTATTAAAGGGATTTTCGTGATCACGAGCAAAAACCTCGAATACTCTTTCTTTATCTTCTTCATACACAGACTCCATAAATATATTTGGATTTTGATATAACTCTTCACATGTTCTTCCCCAAACCTTTTCAAAAGCTGGATTCACGTAAAGCATTTCAGTATTATTTGCAGATCTCAACCAAAAAACTTCATCTATATTTTCTGTCACTTGTTTAAAACGTTCTTCTGATTCTTTCAGCTCTGATATATCTATTGTAATTCCCAATGTCCCTGAAAGTTCCCCTGATTTATCAAACAGTGGCTGTAATGTGAAATGCGCAGGGAAGTGCTCTCCTGATTTTCTTATTAGCTCTGTTTCTATAGTAAAGCCATCATTTTCTTGTTTAAGTTTTTCAATATAATCGGACAACTTTTCTACTTCAGAAGTTGGGTGTAAAGGCCCAACATGTGTACCCACCATCTCTTCTCTACTATAACCAAATGTGTTTTCTGCACCTGGACTGAATTCTATCACATTAGAATTTACGTCTGTGACAATCAAAGATACTGTTTTAGCTGCATTAATCATAGAGCGATTTTTTGAATCACTCTCTATGAGTTCTTCTACGGCTCTAACTTCATCAGTTATATCCCTGAGGTAGCCTATATACCTATTTTCTGTAACTTTAGAAGCTGATAAATCAACCCATAATTTATCGCCATTCTTGCGTTTTTTAAGCAGCACTGATTGAGCATGACCTTTTTCTTGTAGTTCAGTAAAATGTTTTTCACCTTCATCTAAATAACTATCGTCTAATGCATCCACTACTGTCATGCTTAATAATTCCTCTTTAGTATACCCTAATATCTGACACCCCATGGTATTGGCGTCTAAATATTCACCTTTTTCGTTGATCTGAAAAATACCTAAAGGCGAATCTTCAATTAATCTATTTAAAAAATTTTTGTTTTCCTCAATTTTTTCGGCAGCTTTTTTATATTCTGTCACTTCCTGAGAAGAGCCCACTATATGGGTTACAGTACCATCATGGCCTATTATCGGCGTTAAGGTGGTTTTCCATACTTGGACACCATCTTGAAAATCAAGAGTATCTTCAAAACTAATTTTATCAGCAGTTCGAACGCATTTTTTATAGTTGTCATTTATCTTTTTACCCAGTACCTCTCCAGCCACATCAACAGGTGTTTTACCAGCTATATGGTTTTCATCTAAGCCGGTAGCATCTTGAAGAAATTTATTTAGTTTTAGAAAAACAAATTTTTCTTTACTAATAACTTTGACTAAAAACATACCAGTTTGAGAGCTGT
>CAZKUS010000332.1:0-2604 GCA_964556025.1 uncultured Clostridia bacterium
ACTACATGTCACCTTTCTTGTTAGGGTTCACTAGTGACACCTATTGCTAGGCACTGTTATATTTTCTTGTTCTCTTAAGTATTCGATAATTTCGTATAAATTATCCAGCTACAAAATTTCATAAGCCTACCTTTATTATACCAAGGGTTTTGAACGCTACAATGAAATCAAAATATTTTTAACTTAGTCTAATATATTAAACAGCTTCAGCCTTTTAACAAAGGGCTGAAGCTGTTTAATATATTTGGAAAAGGGGTTAAGAATTTTAGTTGTGTTACCCAACATGACGACAAAGAAAACATAATTGATCAGTGTTCTCTGGAATCAAAGTACCGCATAAATCACAATTATCTTTTCTCTGTTTATAAATACAATGACAATCTTCATAATTTTGAAAGCTATCTCTAGAATAGCAAATACTACTACTTGCTATAGCCTGCTCCGGACAAGTAGTTTCACAAGCTCTACAGTTAACACATAAAAACGGTTCATGCCATATCTTTAATAAATCATTATCAATTTTGGATTTAAGAGCTTTTGTAGGACATACTTTAGTACAAGTCAGACAAAACCTACAGGAATTCTTATTAATATTTTTCAATGATAATTGAGATAATTGAGATGGTAAATGTGTGATGTTCAAATCTTCTAATGCTTGAAAAAACAAACGACGACGAAAAGGCAAATATACAGTGTCTTTCTTGAACCCTTTAATAGGTTTATCGTCTTTGAGGTTATCTCCTGCCACCTGAACCATGTCCGTAGCTGCATTTGATATTTCATTGCGAAAATAACTAAAAACATCTCGTCTTGAAAAGTTAGAACTTCTCTCTTCTTCAGTTTTCCAAGTTTCAGGATTAATATCTAATAACATTTCTTGATTAATATGTTCAGAAAATCTAGATATCTTTCCTTTAAGATTATTTAAATGTTCATTAACTGCAGTACCTTGGGGAGGACCACAAGTTTTTTCACAAGAAGATGTATCTATTATTATACGCTTGATTTGACGAGAGTAACAGCCAAGGAGTAAATTAACATCAAGTTGTCCAAGACAATTAAACTTAACAATTCCAATTTGATTTCCACTTGGGGGAGTTAATTTTTGACGACAGGTAAATACAACAGTTCCTTCACGATGAATACTGTTCTCTACACAATCCAAAATTTCTTTATCATCGGGGGCATTTTTTATTTTTATTGCCTCTAGGGGACAAACTGTCGTACAAATTCCACACCCAGTACAACTAAGTTTATCTATCACATCTTCTGAATTGTTTTTATTATTGTTAGTTATTGTAATAGCCTCGGCAGGGCATACTGACTGACAACGTGAACAAAATCTACTATTGTATCGAGCTGCTAAACACTTTTTTGAATCTAATTTAGCTGTACCTCTAGAAGCCATTGTCTCCCAAGTCAATCCTAAAAATATTTTAGAAAGTGGCAAGTTGATACCCCATTTTCTTTTGCTTTTACTATTTAATATGCATTAGATCTCTTGTCGATTGTCCGAGCAATATCACGATTGTATTCCCACAGTTCTTTATTTGTTTTGTCAATTACTTCTTTTATGGAAGTAACTATTTGTTCATCTTGTAAATTGGTTTCTTCATCTTCAGCTTCTACTATGATATTTTTTTCTTCAATTGAAATATTTTTTTCTTTAGACACCTCTTGTTTGTTCCAGTATTTGAAAAAACTTTCTTTCCAGATTTCATAGGGCTTTCCGTCTAAAGACATAACATACCGGTGGGGAAGGGGGAAGTTCCCTTCCCCTACCGGATGTCTTAAAGCCACTTGATCATTTAAGGTTATCTTGCGTTTATTGGATCTTGCCAAGATTATCCCCTCCATTCTAGTATATTTTAGGAAGGGCTATATCCCCTGTCCATCAATACTGTTAGGTATCAATCAAGCAAACCACGGTCTTCTAAAGTATCTGCCACACCTTTTAAATCAAGTTCTTCTAGTTTTTCTCTTGTTACTCTACCAGTTTCAGTATCCCAACCACGCTGACGATAGTAATCTTCTTTTGCTTTTTCAAAGTCATCTTTATCAAGAGCTTGGTCCTCTGGATATTTGAAATACCAATCTGCCAAGACATCTTTTTCTTCTCTTAAATTAGTCTTCTCTGGTCCTAAATCCTTCATAGTAAGGGCTCGATGTAAATTCCAACCTCTTTCAGCTGCTTTTTCTAGTTCTTCAGTATTCCAGTCTTCACCAGTAACAGCACTAAAGTACTTGGCTTCTAGATCAATATCTCCTCTGTAATCTCGTTCTGGTTGAGGACTGTTAATTACTGGAAATACCCAATCACACACAGTTAAACTATCTTTGATAATTCCACGATGATCTCCCCAAATTGCTCTTCGCCCTTTTGATTCGTGGTATGGTTTCACTTCTCCTACTGGATCCACTGCGCGTTTATCTCCCCATATTTCTTCAGCTACTTCTTCTATAACATGATAGTGGTCTACACTCAATCCAGACCAGCGTCTAAGATTAGAGTCATGATGACGGTTAGGATCGCGATTATCAATGGCCCACATTAGTGCCCAGGGTTGTCCCCAATCCTGTGGATTATAATCCATCTTATTAAAA
>CAZKUS010000333.1:0-2602 GCA_964556025.1 uncultured Clostridia bacterium
CTCTTCTTCTTCTACTGTTTCTGCTTCATGTTCTTCTGCAGGAGCTTCCTTCTTTTCCGTTTTTTCAACTTCCTTATCAACTTCTTCTTTATCATCTTCTGCAATTTTATCTCTCTGCTCTAACTCCTGATCATCCTCTTCTGCTTCGTCTTTTGCAATCTGTGGTGCTTCTTCAGGCTCTGCTTCTTGCTGCAGCGTACCATTATCTTCACTAGGACTTGGATCTTCAGCTATGTCCTCTCCAAGAGGTGAGAATTGGGTGAAAACAAGTGACATGGCTAAAACTGCAGCGACCGCTGCTCCTGTTAATTTCAATTTAGGGATACCCCAAAGATACTTGGAGCTATTACTTTTTTGATTATCGGATTCAAAAGTAGAGTTAGACCCAATGTTTCCGGTTATATTTCGGTGTTCTTCGAGTAGTTGTTGTTTTAACTTATTTTGAAAATTTACATTCGGAGAAGAAGGGACTATTTTTGAAAGCTCTTTAACAGTTTCTAGCTCTTGCTCAGATAGTTCTTTAATTTCTTGTTTAAGCTCATCGGTTAATCTATCTGTTTTATTTTTTATTTGAGAATGATAGTTGTTTTTGTTGTCTTTGGTGCTCATGATCGCACCTCCTTAAACTCCATATGCTTAGATAACTTGTTTAACCCTCTATATAATAAACCTTTGATAGCACCTTCGCTTTTATTCATAACAGAGGCTATTTCTTTTATTTTTAACTCATGGATAAATCTCAACTGAATTACTTCCTGTTGTTCTTCTGATAAAATATTTAAAGCCGATAAGATTTCTTGAGAGTGTTCTTGGTCTAGTAGACTGTCTTCAGGAGTTTCTGTCTGAAAAGTCAAATCATCGGAAACTGCTTCTGAAGAGTCTTCTTTTTTACGGCCAGCTTTTCTATAATGATCTATTAATGAATTTTTAGCTATAGAGAAAGTCCAACTTTTAATATCTTCTGGATTTTTAAGTGATGGTAAATTTCGCACTACTTTTAAGAAAATATCTGATACCAAGTCTTCTGTTATTTCCTTACTATTTACCCTGTGATAGATGTACTGATAAATTTTAGGGAAAAATATATTGTACAATTGTTCAAAAGCTTGTTCATCATGACTAGCTTTTTTCGCTAAGTCAGCCAGATATTGTTTAGACAGCTCCTTCAATTCTGGATCATCCTTTCTACAAGGAGCTGGCAATATTATAGACGATGCTAAATTACCAAAAGTCGTGCCAACTCCGAAATTTTATTTAAAGCATCTGGTTTCTGGTTAACTTCGCCGGGTGAGTCAATTTCACTTAGATATAAATCTGACCCCAATTTTATATTAGAGTTCAAACAAAAAACTACTATTATTTCTTTGGCATTTTCGTGAAATCTCTGATTTTTTCTACCAGATACTGTAATTAGTAAAGCTAATTTACTATTGTCTTCAGGAATCTTAGGTTGATTCAAAATATACTTGGCTCCGTAAAAAGGTTGAAATCTGTCAATAAAAGCCTTCATTTGAGCTGTAATGCTTCCGAAGTATATGGGAGACACAAAAAAGATCATATCACTATTAATGATTTTGTGATATAAATTTTGCATATCATCGGGAATTATGCATTCTGCAGTATGGCTGCACCTTTCACAACCTTTACATGGGTGTATATTCATTCTTGTAAGCCATATTATATCACATGATGAGTTGGGTTTGATAATTGCCAATTCCTGTTTTAAATATGAGGCTATATGACTGGAATTTCCATGGACCCTAGGACTACCGATTATTATAGAAATATGCATGTTCTAATCACCTCTCAATCAAGTATAACTCAGATAAACTAAAAAACAAATGATCTCACAAAATTAAAGGAAAATAGGTTTTTGTATGGAAGAACTATAACAGCGAATATTTAAAATGCTATTATATTTTAACAGTCGGATAGAAGCTACCTGATCAATTACTAATCCATCTTAAAAGCAGGTGATAAATAATGATACTGTCATATAAAACAGTGAAATCTCAAATTAGCACAGAATTAAACATAAAAAAATCCAGATTTATTGCTCATGTAGCCCCTGTAGATACTGAAGAGAAAGCGCAAGCTTTTGTTGAACAAATACAGACTAAATTCAGTGATGCCACTCATAATGTGTTCGTTTATAGGGCAGGTTTACAAGCGGACATAAAAAAACAGAGTGATGATGGTGAACCTAGCGGTACTGCGGGTAAACCGGTTTTAGATGTGATAGAAAATCAGGGTTTGCAAAACTTAGCCATAGTAGTTACCCGCTATTTTGGTGGAATAAAGTTGGGAGCTGGTGGTTTAGTAAGAGCGTACAGTAGCAGTGCAAAAGAAGGGGTGGAAGCTGCTGGTGTTGTTACTAGACATTTATATAGAGAGATGGAAATTGAAATCACCTATTCTCAATTGGGGAAAATACAGAACCAAGTGGAAGAATACCCCAAATGGTCAATTAGAGATTCTGATTTCCAAGCAAACGTAAAAATGGTGATAGCGATACCATATCATGATGAGAAAAAATTTATCGGTTTTATTGAAAATTTAACAGCTGGGCAAGGTAAAATAATAGAATTGGGTCAAATGTATT
>CAZKUS010000334.1:0-2595 GCA_964556025.1 uncultured Clostridia bacterium
TCGTTAAGATGTACTATCAACCCTACACAAAATTCGTTCAATCGAAGAGTTCAGCTATCAACATTCAACTTTAACACAGCCTTATTTAAAGTAAGCACTTGTTTCTTTGGTGTTACAATTATAAAATGAGGGTTAAGGAAGGAGGAGAAACACCATGGGATATAAAAAAGATCTTCTAGTTATGGCAGTATATGCGGGAGAAATAATGCTGAAAAACGGTGCGGAAACTTACCGGGTAGAAGATACACTAGTGAGACTGTGTAAGTCCAGGGGATTTTCCTATGTGGAAACTTTTGTGATCCCTACTGGAATATTCTTATGTTTGGACAATAAAAACACCAGTGAAGAGATGACTTCTTATATAAAGAGGATCCGCTCCAGAAGTAATAATTTAAATAAAATTGCCATGGTAAATGAATTTTCCAGGATTTTCGTAGATAGCGATATGGAAGTAGCTGAAGGTATGGAAAAACTTAAGGAAATCGACCGCACTCCCAGTTACAGCACTCTGACCAGAGTGCTGTTCGGTAGTATTGCCAGCGGCTCTTTTGCTCTACTCTTCCAATCTACAGTTCCAGAAGCATTGTTGGCCTTCCTAGCCGGAATGATCTTGACGTTTATTTTAACTTATTTGAACAATGTTAAGCTATCGCTGTTTCTGTCCAATATCGTGGGCGGCTTTATTTTGGCTTCAACGGCTGTAATGTTTTCTAACATCTCACCTAATATAGATATTGATAATATCATCATCGGTGCAATTATGATAATGGTTCCCGGTGTGGCAATGACCAACGCCATCAGGGATTCAATTTTGGGTGATTTGAGTTCTGGACTGGCTAGAGCTGCCGAAGCCCTAATTATAGCTATATCAATAGCTTTTGGAGTAGGTACAGGAATCGAGCTCTGGTCAATTCTTGGGGGTGTGCTGCTGTGATTTACTTCCTAAACTTGATTTACGGATTTATGTGTGCAATTGGATTTGCTGTACTATTTAATGTACCGAAAAAATCTGTAACAAAAGCCGGTATAGCCGGGGGAGTTGGTTGGCTAATACATTTCACCATGACTGAAGTAGGAGCTTCTACTGTTATAGCTACTTTTTTGGGGTCTCTAGGTATTGCAATTTTAGGTGAAATTTTTGCAGTATTCGATAAAGAGCCCGTCACATTATACATTATCCCAGGTATCATTCCTCTGGTGCCGGGTTTTGGCATTTATTATACAATGTTATCTCTTGTGGAACAAAACTATGAAAAGGCCTTGGAACAAGGTTTGGAGGCGATGTTAATAGCAATTCTGATAGCTGCAGCTCTCACCATAGTTCTATCTGTAAATAATTTTAGGAAAAAGAGACGGGAAAGGTCGCTGTTTTGATTTTTATTTAAGCACTGTTATATTCTGTTGTTGCTAGCTGGACTCTTCAGCTTTAACACATCCTTTATTTTAAGCTTTAATATTTCTACAATGATTCTGCAAAAGCTTGTTGTTCTGACTATTTCATAGACTATGTCGAAAAACTAAAGTCCCGGCTTTTAATAGGCCGAGACTTAAATTAATATATGAATTTAACTGTATTTATCCTTAACCAATTCGGCAAGATTCTTGTCAGCTAGTATTTTTTCAGGTATTAGCGCTGTGACTAATACCACTCCGGGAAGTCGACCAATTTCAATAGATCCAGTAATAGTTACTCGATTTTTGACTTCATCGATGCTGTAACCTGTAAAACCAGCCATTTTTTCTAAGCCATCATTTACAGCAGTATTGATATCTGGACCACTTCCTACAAACTGCAGGGGATATACGGGAAATTCTAGGTCAATACCGTAGTCGAAAGCAAATGCTTGCACATTTTGTAACTCTTCTTCTTTAAAAGGTTTAGCTAGATATGGTAAGTCCTCTTGGTTGGATAGTACCAAAGGTCCTCGTATACTGCAGTTTTTAATCACTTTTACTTCCAAGGTTACCTCAGCAGCAATATCCGTGGTATGACCAGCTATTTCACCATCTCCCTGCATAGCGTGCACATCCCCTACGTAAACTCCTCCACCATCGACTTTTACAGGAGATATTACAGTTACTCCCTGAACAATTTCATTGATATCTAAATGTCCATCGGTTCTGTTTTCCAGTTCATCCTCTTCTAAACCGTAATCGTGTCCGGCACCAATCAAGAATTGACCGAAATCACCAGCATTGTGAGATGAAGGAAAGTTAGCGGCAGGTAAAGTGCCGATATTTCCTATCATAGGACGGACACGACTAACAGTACCTTGTAAATCTGATTTTCCCAGGTAATTAACTGATACTTGTCTAGAAGAACTGGGTAGTGCAGAATAACCTTGGGCATTTTTTGCAATGTCTTCTGCAATTTGCTGCGAAACGGTCAAACCATATTTTCTGTCACTGTCAAATAGCATTGTATATCCATGGGGCATATCAAAAGGAGCAACAGGTGCATCACAGTGTTTGCATTTCAGGGCATCTTTCCCTACCCCATCTAAATACGTTTCCGGATACTCAGTATTGCATTTGGGGCAGTTAGGGGCAACAAACGGGTCGTCAGTAAAACGACCTTCTTCAGGAGCATCAACC
>CAZKUS010000335.1:0-2574 GCA_964556025.1 uncultured Clostridia bacterium
CTACTGTTTGGGAGTTTTAGATGTACCAACCCGAAACATTGGATGTGAAATTGAAAAGTTAAGCTATCAACATTCAACTTTAAAATAGCCTAGTTAAAAAATAGGCGCTGTTATTTTCCTATTTGCTCATTAAAATATCAACACTCTGCTAAAATAACAGTACTATTACACTCTTTATCCCACTTTTTATCAGTAAAATTACAATATGTAGTACAAGATATAAAACCAGCTTCCAAAATAAGTCTTCTCAATTCAGATTCTGTTAATATTAATAATTCAGATTCATCACTATACTTTTCATCTGTTGTAGAAAAATTTAATTCAGTAATAAATCTTACTTTTGTGTTATCACTTTTATGAGGTAAGTATTTTCTAGAAAATTGAATTTTATTTGCTTCATCCGTTAATAATGGAAACACTTTTTCTTTTACTCCATCTTGATCAAAATTAACCGTTTGTATAAGTATCCTCCCATGTGAAGCTAAATTATCATACATTAGCTTTAAACTATCATATACTTGTCGATAAGTATTCAGATGAGATAGTGTATTCCCAATGCACAAAATCCCCAGTACCACACCCTAAATCCAGAACTCTAGAATTTTGTTTCAAGTTCAACTTCTCTACAACCCAATCTACCTTTCCCCGCTTTGATGGAAACAGATCGTCATACACTCGGGACAGTTCTTGATAAAGACTCATAATAAAGCCTCCTGTTCACTATTATTGTTTACAGTATATCAAATATACAACTAAGTTGAATATGATATACACACTATTAAATTTCAAAAATACAATAAATCAGATCAATTCTTAGGAGGTGTGGACATGAAGGATAGTTTAACAATTTCCAACTATTTCGCGGGTGCTAATTCATGGAAAGGGTTTTACTCTCTGTTCGACAATGTCACAACTAATCTCACAAAAGTTTATATTTTAAAAGGAGGACCAGGTACAGGTAAGTCTACTTTATTGAAAAAATTAGCCGAAACTGCTCAAAATTCGGGGTTACACTCGGAAAAAGTTTACTGTTCATCAGATAGTTATTCTCTCGATGGAGTCACTTTCCCTTCTAAGGGTTTAGCCATTATAGATGGAACAGCACCTCACATCATTGATCCAAATTACCCAGGAGCAGTAGAAGAAATTATAGATTTAGGTCAATCCCTAGATAGTGACTTTCTGTCTAATAGATTAAGTAAAATTAAAAAAATTCAATCAGAAATAAAGCAATTGTTTAGTTTAACTTATAATTATTTGCATCAAGGACGTTTAGCTTTAGAGAGATTGGAAAAGTTACAGACAAAGGAAGCGCTTAATAATGGTATACAGTGTGAGTTAGAACAAGAAATACTGTCTTATTTAGTTACAGATCAAAGTGTAGATTACACTAGTTTTCATGGACCTGATTTTATTGATCAAGCTGATAATAAAATTGACAACGGTTTAACTAATATCAGATATTTATTTGCTACCTCTCTCTCTCCGCAAGGACATATAAATTTATACCCAGAAATTTTAAAGTCTGTGAATTCAATCGTGTTGTTACGAAATTTTAATTATGTTAGCACAGATAAAATTATGAAAACCATGATTAAGAACCTTCATAAAATGAAAAAAAGATTGATAATATTTCCCTGTGGTTTTGCTCCTGAACAGATCGACTGTATCTATCTCCCTGAACACAACTCTGCTTGTTTACGCACAAATTTATATCACCATTTACCCCAAGAATTATTGCAAGAACACCATAAATCAGTAAAATCAATTACATTAACACGAGATCCTAGTGTAAGCGAACATTTTCTTAAAGAATCACATACATCGATTCAACAATTCGAATCCTTAATTCACAGAGCTTTAGAACATTTATCACATATATTAAATATCCGAAGCGAATTAGAACAAATCTACATTGAAGCTCAAGATTTTACTGCCATTGATGATATTACAGAAAAGTTAGAACAAAAAATTAAAGATTGACAAACAACTTTATTTAGGTCAAAATTCTAGCAGGGAAAGCTATTAACATAGAATAAGCACTACCAATGTTTTCGGAGGTCAATCTCATGACAGAACTAGTGGATATCATAAAAGTTATAATTTTTTCCATGCTTCCAGTAGTAGAAATTCGCGGGGGGATTCCCCTAGGGATTTCACTGGGGTTTAGTCCAGCAGAAGCTTATCTATTCAGTGCCCTGGGGAATATTGCAGTAATCTTTCCAATAATAATAATCTTAAATGCTCTAGACCCGTATTTTAGAAAAATACCTATTATTAAACTTATATACGCCAAGTCCATAGACAAGGTACTGGCTAGGCGAGATAGATATTTAAAGTACGGAAAATACGCATTATTTCTATTTGTCGCTATACCCTTGCCTACCACCGGGGCCTGGACAGCTAGTCTAGCTTCATATATATTTCAAATTCCCAAACGCGATTCACTTTGGATAATAAGTGTTGGTGTGTTAATTGCAGGAATAATTGTACTGTTAATCTCACAAACTACTTTTTCTCTATTTAATTGATCGGTCTTAATACAAGACCGATTTTTTTATGATAGGCGCTGTT